>NZ_DDAH01000178.1:341-34124 GCF_002333245.1 Acinetobacter sp. UBA2063 | reverse complement strand
AATGACTCCAGATGAGTTTTACTATGACCAGCTACCACAACAAAATAAGGTAGCTTAACTAGAGCAGAATATCACTTATAAATAAGCTTTTAGTTGTTCAAACATGTGGGACCACCTCTGTCTGGTTATTTGTAGTCATAAATTTAAGTCCCCACTTGTTTTTAAGTGGGGACTAAATTAAGGCTTAAAGGCTTATAGGACGAATTCATAAGGTGTGTTCATCGGACGCTTACTTTTATGTGCTCAATTTGAGTGTATTTCGAACAGAATTTACAAGAATATTTTGTTTTGAGACACACTCTTTGGAGCTTTAACCCTGATCTGATAACAGGGCCACTTGCTGTACATAGTTGACAAACTTGCGTTTAGAGGCTTCAAGCTCCTCCTCACTGACCTGCTGCTTGATATCCCGATGAATACGCAGTACATGCTGGCGTAGGGTATGACGTTCAGAGGCGTTAAACACCTTGCTGAACTCGTTAATAATTGGATCACCCTGGTCAATCATACGGTCTACCCAACGCATCAGTTGCATTTGTTTCTTCGCGCCCTGCTGCGGCGTTAAATAGGATAAAATGGTGCTTTCATCCTCATTGCGAAGCAACTTGCCCACACGCTGGAACTGGCGACGACGTGCCTCAAATGAGCTGATCTTCTGCACTTCAAGCAATGCGTCAATTAGGCGCTCATCGACAGGAAGTTTTTGAATCTGCTTGGGATTGAGTTGAGCCAGTTGCTCACCCAAGGCTGCCATACGCTGAACCGCCTTTTTTTGCTCGGTTCGACTCGCACGCCCTTCTAATGACTCAAAATCTTCATCGGTATAACGCTGGGGTCCACGTGCCACTATTACTCTGCCTCGTAAAATTTTGCTGCGAACAGCGTTTGAATTTCTTCCAGTGCCTTGTCTTCATCGGCACCGTCAATCACCAGTCTCAGTGTGGTGCCCTTACCCGCACCCAGCATCAACAATGACATAATATTCTTTGCATCAACCAGCTTGTCGCCCTTGCCAATTTGTATGGAGGAACGAAACCTAGTGGTCACCTCGATCAGTTTACCAGATGCACGTGCGTGTAAGCCGAGTTTATTAATTACATCAATTGTTGTGTCTATCATGACCAGTGCTTCATTTCTCTATGTAAGATTTGGACAGTCCATTTTGCCTCAAGGGCCTGCTTGAGTCTATCCACAATATAAACCGAACGGTGCTGCCCACCCGTACATCCCACTGAAATGGTCATGTAATGGCGATGCCCCTCTGCGAAAGCGGGCAACCACTTTTCCAGAAAGCGATAGATATCTTCAAACATCTCGTTGGTTTGCTGACTACCCTCTAAAAAGCGGCGCACAGGTTCATCCAAACCTGAAAAACGGCGCAGTTCCAGATCCCAGTGTGGATTAGGCAGATGACGTACATCAAACACATAATCCGCATCCAGCGGAATGCCATGCTTATAGCCAAATGATTGCAGTATCACGATCAACTTGTCCGACTGACCCAGTTTGGACAGCAGGATATGCTTTAAATCATGGACACTTTTATCTGTGGTATCAATATGCACGGTGGAACGGAACTGGATCGGAATCAGAAGCTGTTTTTCTTCCTGTATGCACTGCAACAGGCTGTTAAAACGGTTTGCCAGCGGATGCGGCCTACGTGAGGCGCTAAAGCGGGAAACCAGATCCTGATCCTGGGTAGTCAGGTAAATGATATCGACCGTACCGTGTTTTTGCAATTGTTCAAAAACATGGTCAAACTCCTGCATATCGGCACGGGTGCTACGGACATCAACGCCCAGAGCCAACTGCTCAAGATTATTCTCGTAATCCAGTTTTGACACAATTTCAGGCAACAACGCCAAAGGCAGGTTATCTATACAGTAATAGCCCAAGTCTTCAAGCACCTGTAATGCAGAGGATTTTCCTGAGCCTGATTGTCCTGTCACGATAAGAATACGCTTCATGACGTTTACCCTTTTTATTTTCTAGTTTTAAGTTTTAAAGTCGACCTGTAGGTTATCAATCAAACGTGTTGTACCCAGTTTTGCCGCAACAAATAAAACCACATTTCGATCAAACTGCGCAATTGGCTGTAAATTTGTTTGACGGGCCTCCACATAATCGACAACAAAGCCTGCCTGTGTCAATTGGTTAGAGATACTTTCCAGTACCTGCGCAAGTGCCTGCCCCTCATGCAGTTGCTGTTCGGCTTGCTTGAGCAGTTGGTAAATCGTGGGTGCAATCGCGCGTTGCTGTTCAGATAAATAACCATTACGGGAACTTAAAGCCAAGCCATCTTCTGCGCGGACAATAGGCACACCAATTACTTCCAGTGGCATGTTCAGGTCCTGCACCAACTGGCGAATGACCGCCAGCTGCTGGTAATCCTTCTGCCCAAAGAACGCGAAATTAGGCTGTACGATGTTAAACAGTTTGGTCACCACAACCGCCACACCGTCAAAATGGCCAGGACGTGACTTACCACACAAGTCATCGGTAATTTGACCGACACTGATATTGGTCAAGCGTGGCTGTGTGCCATACATCTGCTCTACAGAGGGTGCAAAAATAATGTCGCAATCCACATCCGCCAGTAAACGGCTATCCTGCTCCAAAGTACGTGGATAACTGTCGAAGTCTTCACCAGCGCCAAACTGGATCGGATTGACAAAAATGCTGACCACCACCACATCACAGATTTTCTTTGCGGCACGCACCAAGGTCAGGTGACCTTCATGCAGGTTGCCCATGGTTGGTACAAAACCAATCAGTTTTTTTGTGCTGCGTGCAGGAGCAAGTGATGCAGTCAAGCCTTGTATGGTGGTTTCTGTTTTCATGGATTACAGCTCAACTTGAAAAGTATGTTCTTTTGCAGGGAAAGACTGGTCCTGAACAGCGGCATGATAGGCCTGAAAGGCATCCAGAATTGCGGTTTCACCAGACTGTTCTTTCATGAAGTTACGCACAAAGCGTGCAACACGTCCAAAGGTTAAACCCAGCATATCCTGTACCACCAATACCTGACCATCGGTTTCATTGCCCGCGCCAATCCCAATCACAGGGGTATTTGGAAATAGTTCAGCGATTTCCTTGCCTAACTGAGCTGGAACACACTCTAATAATAATACCGCAGCACCTGCATCAACCACAGCTTGGCAATCCGCAATTAATTGATCTGCTGCTTCACGCGTTCGTGCTTGAAGTTTATAGCCACCGAATACGTGTACTGATTGTGGTGTTAAACCCAAATGCACGCAGACAGGAATACCATTACGTGTCAAAACTTGGACTAATTCACTTAACCAAGCACCGCCTTCAATCTTGACCATTTGTGCGCCTACTTGCATCACGGCTTTAGCATTTTTTAAACCATCTTCAAGCGTTGCATAACTCATAAATGGTAGATCAGTCATAATTAAAGCGTGCGAATTACCACGACGTACGGCTGCTGTATGATAAGCCATATCTTCAACTGTCACAGGAAGTGTGGAGTCTCGGCCCTGAATCGCCATTCCTAGAGAATCACCGATTAAAATCGTATCAATTTCAGCCAATTCCATCGCTTTCGCCATACTTGCATCGTAACAGGTAAGGCATGAGAACTTGCGTCCCTCGGCTTTAAACTTTCTTAAGTCACTTAGACTAATCATGATGATGTCCTCTACAGGCGTTTCCAGAACGAAACAGTCTTAAGCGTTTGCCCAAGACTGGTCTGCGATTACAGTCAAGCTTGCTTGCTGCACCAGTTCTAAATCTTTTAATGGATGGCCATTTAACTGTAAATGGGTATCGAGATCCAACAGGGGAACGACCACAAAATCACGTTCTAAAATTCCAATATGCGGTACGGTTAAACGCTCATTTTGAATCTGCTGCTGACCATAGATCAGTAAATCCAGGTCAAGGGTGCGTTCGCCCCAGCGTCGCAAACGGACTCGCCCCGCCTCTTGCTCAAACTGCTGCAATTGATCCAGTAAAGCTAAAGGCTCAAGTGCTGTATCCAGTTGCACAACCGCATTTAAATAATTGGGTTGATCCTGTGGACCCATCGGTAGGCTTTGATAAAGTCGGGAAACCTGAACTGGTCCCAAACCTGCCAACCTGGCAACTGCTTCACGCAAAATCTGCTGCGAATCACCCAGGTTACTTCCCAACCCAATATAGGTACGAATGGTCATTGCGTTGGCCCAAAAACCACTTGGCTTAAATCACGTTTTACCCGTTTGCGCTTGAGAATTGGATGATCAGCACCAACCTGGCTGGAATCACCTGAAGCCTTTTCCATAAAACGGGGGGTGGACTCATCCGACCTGACACGTTCTTTTCTGCCACGACGACTTTTCGGCTCAGGCACATTGACCAAAGGCTCAATTTCTGTCACTTTAGGCTCATCAACTTCAACTGTCTTACGGCGTGTTTTACTACGTTGACGGTTGTATTGACGAATTGCGACTTCTTTTTGATCGATTGACATTTCTTGGTAAGCTTCCCACCAAATACCCATGCCTTCGGTACTGCTATCACCTGATTTCTCACGTAACAACAAGAAGTCAAAGCCTGCACGAAAACGTGCATGTCCAGCTAAAGCTTCAATTTGCTGTGGTTTTGGATTGAGCAAACGGGTTTGCATTTCCCATACTTCACGAATAAAAGTTTCAGCAAAACGCGGAATAATGGTGCGGGTGGCTTGACGTTTCAATACATCCAAACCAGCTTGGGCACGTGCTTCAGCAGGAACAACACCTTTATTTAAATAAAAATCGCAACGTTCTAAGAAAGGCTTCCATAACAACACCGCATAGAAAAAAGCAGGGTTGATGGTTTTACCAATTTGAATCCGTTGGTCAGTATTTCGTGCCGCACGCTCAATAAAGGCAGTAAGGTTTGGTGGAATTTCAGCAAACAACTGTTTCCAAACACCAAACTCAATCAGCATTGGTAAAACCTGGGTCAGGTGTCCCATGGTAAATAATTTTTGTGACTCGTCATATAAACGGTGCGGTGAAACATCTCGCAGCAACTGTGTCATCTCAACACTGAAAACATCAAGAATGGATTGATCAATCTGGAAATTCAGTTTTGCGGCAAAACGCAAGGCCCGCAGCATGCGTACAGGGTCTTCCTCAAAGCGCTGGGCAGGCTCCCCCAGAAAACGCAGGGTACGGGTCTTAATATCATCAACCGCATGGCAAAAATCGAGTACGATGCCTTTACGGGGCTGATAATACAGGGTATTGATCGAAAAATCTCGACGAGCAAAATCCTGCTCAATCGTTCCCCAATTATTGTCACGAAGAATCATTCCAGATGCACTGGTCACCGCTTTTTTCGGAGGTGCACGGAAAGTCGCCACCTCAATCAGCTCACGGCCTGAGTAGACATGCGCCAACTCAAAACGCCGTCCAATAATTCGGCAACGTCGCCCAAAAACTTCTTTCACCTGAGCTGGGGTAGCATTGGTGACTGCGTCAAAATCCTTTGGATTAAGACCTAACATCATATCGCGAACACCGCCACCCACAATATATGCCTCATAGCCAGCTTTGTTCAGGCTATCAATCACATCGAGAATTGAGGGAGGAAGTTGAGCTGTGGACAGACCACATTTTGACGCGCGCAAGGTTTGCAAAAGACAGTGTCTCCTACGTCAGGACGTAAATAACAATTTGTCGCTAATCATAGCTCCAACCCACACAAAGGGCAATTTATTCTGTTGAAGTTTCAACAGATCATGCCTCTTTATTAGCGACACCATTTCAGAATTTCCCTTAAAGCATCAGCCGTGCCTTGTTTTTTTCCAGCAACTTTGGCCCAATCCCTTTCACATTCACCAGTTCATCAACTGTTTTAAATCCGCCATTCTTTTGGCGATATTCCACAATGGCCTGAGCCTTTTTCTCGCCTACACCATTCAGGGTCTGTAACTGCTGTACATTCGCCTGATTGAGGCTAATTTTATCACCCTGCTGATTTACAGAAGATGAAACAGGCTTTGAGCTGGTTTGCTGTGTTGGACGTGATAGATAATAATTGTTGTTAGGCTGTTTCGCCAATTGCTGATCCCGTGCCTGCTGCTGGGCTTTCCATTGGCCATAAGACTGGTCAAACTGCTGCGCATGCAGATGAGAAAGGCACCCCACACATAAAAGAATCAATAAAACAGCGTTATATTTGCTGCACGGATGTGGCAAGGTCATTGGTTTTTTCCTCAGGTTTTAATTGTCGTTTTGCTTGCTCCCAGAGTTCATCCATTTCTGCCAAACTCATTTCCTGCAAGTCTTTGTGTTGTCGTTGTGCCTGTTGTTCAATAAAAGCAAAGCGGCTTCTAAATTTATGAATTGTCGCCAACAAGGCCGTTTCACTCGACAGCCCAAGTTTACGTCCTACATTAATTAAAGAAAATAGACAGTCGCCAAATTCTTCTTGTATTTTATCGACTTCCTGCGTTGCAATTACCTCCTGTAATTCTTCCAGTTCTTCATCCAGCTTTGCATAGGCATCTTTTACCGTTTCAAAATCGAATCCAAGCTGGGCTGCTTTGTTCTGAATCTCATGTGCCTGTACCAAGGCGGGTGCATGCTTGACTTCATCCAGACGTGACTGTGGTTTACCCTGCTTTTCCTGCTGCTTGATCTGTTTCCATAATTCGCTGACCTGCTCAGGGTTTAGGTTTTGATCGTGTTCCGACTGAAACACGTGCGGATGACGGCGGATCAGTTTTTCACTAATCGCATCGACCACATCATGAAAATTAAATGCACCCTGCTCACTGTACATTTGCGACTGGAACACCACCTGTAGCAATAGGTCACCCAGCTCATTGCGGATTTGATCTACATCGCCCTCCCGAATGGCCGCCTCTACCTCATAGGCTTCCTCAATCGCATAACGGGTCAGGCTTTCAGGTGTTTGCTGCTGATCCCATGGACATTTTTGTCTTAATTCCTGCATGATTGCCAATAACTTTTCCATGATGATCTCCAAACCAGGTACAGCTAAATTGTTGCAGCAGCAAACTGCTTATGCGTAATATACACGGATTCAAAAAATATCAAGATAAAGTAAGGGAAAGCAATGCAACAGAGTGTGTTTATCAGTGGGGCTGCACAGGGAATTGGCGCTGAAATCGCGCGTTTATTTCACAACCACGGCTATAAAGTGGGCATATACGATATTAATGAGGTACAGGCAAACGCTCTGGCCAAAGAACTGGGCGAAAATGCCAAAGCGGGCTATCTAAACGTCAGTAATTATCGCCAGTGGCAAATGGCACTACAGGAATTTAAAAACTGGGCGGGTGAACTGAATATTTTAGTGAATAATGCGGGAATTCTATATTCTGGTGCATTTGAAAACACCTCCATTCAATCCCATCACAATACCATCGAAATTAATGTCAAAGGGGTTTTAAATGGCTGTCATGCTGCATTAAACCATCTACAGAAATCCAGTTTTGCCCGAGTGATTAACCTCTCATCAGCCTCGGCAATATATGGGCAGGCCGATTTAGCCTCCTACTCCGCCAGCAAGTTTGCGGTTCGTGGTTTAACCGAGGCACTAGATGTGGAATGGCAAAAATATAATATCCGTGTGCTGGATGTGATGCCGTTATTTGTACAGACCAATATGGTGAAGAATATGGATGCGGGCAGCATCCAGAACATTGGGGTGGACCTAACCCCCGCCGATGTGGCAAAACAGGTGCTGCACTTGGCCCAGCAGAAGAATCATGCGCTGATTCCAACCCATACGCCAGTGGGGATAAAAACCAAACTGATGTACCAGCTTTCCAGTATCAGTCCTCAGTTTTTAAATCGACTTACGAATATTTTCCTATCTAAACGCTAATAAAAAGGGGCTTCAACCATGGTTAAAGCCCGTTGCCACCCTTTGTTACCGAATTCATCAAATACATGATATGTCTGCTGATCAACCTCCATCACCGCATCTAAATATCACCCTTTGGTTGATATTTACTTTGCGCGGGGTATCAAAGATCATCCTGTCATGAATCTGCCGAAATTAGTTGCCTTGAACCAAACGTCTGGCACTGATAATGCCTGGCTGCTGCTCTAAACGCGCCAACAAACGGGACAATTGCGCCAAACCTTTGACTTCAATCAGCAGTTTCATGTTGGCAATGCCATCCGCTTCAGAAATGGTATTGACCTGACGGATATTGATCTGATCTGAGAAAATCACCTGGGTTAGATCCTTGAGCAAGCCACGACGATCATAGGCCTCCACCACGATCTGCACACTCTGACCACGGGTTGGCTGCATTTCCCAGTCCGCCTCAACCGCACGCTCAAGTTCCTGTGTGGTCATACGGATATAATCAGGACAGGCAATCTTGTGGATACTCACCCCACGGTTCAAGGTGATGTAACCACCAATTGACTCACCATGTACAGGCTGGCAACACTGTGCAATATGCAGCTCCACATTGTCCAGACCATCAATCAGGATGCCATGTGCAGACAAGGTATGGCTGGCACGTGGATTCAGGGCAGGTTTCAACACCAGCTCAGGCTCATCCTGATCCAGATGCATCTGACGATTCACTTGATTCATCAAGGCATGCAAACTGATATCACCACTGACTAAAGCAACTAAAATATCATCACCCGCTTTCAGGTTGAAATGAGATGAATAGTCTTTAAGATCGATACTTTTAGGGTGAATTGCTAAGCGTGCTAACTCTTTATTGAGTAACTCACGCCCCACCTCAACATTCTTACTACGATCTTGTTGTCTAAACCAATGCCGCAATTTGTCACGCGCACGAGCAGTTTTAATATAACCTAAAGAGTTCACCAACCAATCACGGTTCGGTTCACGATCTTTTTTGGTTAAAATCTCAACCTGTTCACCCGTTTTCAGCGTATAAGTTAATGGCACATAACGTTGATTGACACGTGCCGCATAACACTTATTACCTACCTCAGTATGTACATGGTAAGCAAAATCTAAAACCGTTGAACCTCGTGGTAATTCCTTAATATCACCATCACGACTAAATACATAAATCTTTTCAAAATTTTCAAAATCTTGAATTTGATCTATGTCATTTGACTCTTCATCTTCGCCATGTGGCGTTGTTTCAGTACGCTCTTGATAATGTTCCAATACCGCACGTAAAGAATGTAGACGATGATTAAATGAATGATCGGTATTTTTTGCACCTTCTTTATAATTAAAATGCGAACAAACGCCCAGTTCAGCTTCGTTATGCATTTCAAAGGTACGAATTTGTACTTCTAAAGATTTATTTTCAGCAATCACTGCTGTGTGTAATGAACGATAACCGTTGGCTTTTGGATTGGTGACATAGTCATCAAACTGGTTCGGGATATGACGCCACAACTGATGCACAATACCTAAAGCGTGATAACAGTCTGGTACACCTTTTACCAATACACGCACTGCACGAATATCATAAAGCTGATCAAAACTCAGATTTTTACTTTTCATTTTTCGATAAATCGAATAAATGTGCTTCACTCGTCCAGTGATTTCGGCCTGAATATGATGCATACCCAGTTCAGTCTTTAGCTTATCAATCACAAACTGAATATATTGCTCTCGCTCTAAACGCTTTTCATTCAGCAACGACGCAATTTCTTTATAACGCTCAGGCGCCAAGTAACGGAAAGCGAGATCTTCTAATTCCCATTTTAACTGTGCAATACCTAATCGATGTGCAAGCGGTGAATAGATCGTTAAAATCTCGCGTGCAACGCGTTCTTGACGTTCTTTACTTGCAGTGGCTAATTCACGTAAAGCATAAGTACGTTCAGCCAATTTGATCAAAACGACGCGTACATCTTCTGTCACTGAGATCAGCATTTTATAAATGCCGTTTAAGTGCTCACGCTGATTGTTATTAAAATGATCTTCTAAACGCTTATTTTTTTCAATCAATTCAGAGAGCTTACCCATCGCAAGCGTGCCTTGTACAAGACCAAGCACCTGTTCGCCAAATTGTTGTTGAATATCTTCTAAAGTAATTAAACCTTCGCGCACACTTCGATACAACACTGCCGCTGACAATGTATCTTCATCAACATGTAAATGCGCCAAAATATCAGCCATACCAATACCTGTACTAAAAGTATTGGTACGATGATGAACCGTGGTTTCTAATTCTTTTGCCAAGGTCAGCTCTGCAACTTTTTGAAGTTGCTTTAGCTCTGCCCCATCCAAAATATCACGCACTCGATCTAGCCAAGAGACCAGACCACTTTGCGCTTCAGCGGCATGTTCTACAGTCGTTTCCTCTGACAACTCATGGAGTCGTCCAGGTAACTGCTCACGTACTGTGACCATACCATTCTCCTCTGGATATGTAACTCATTCTCTAATCGTTTATTTCTTGGGTCTTTTCAAATTGCTCAATTTTTTCAAACAAGGCAATTGATTCAACATGCTCAGTATGGGTAAACATATCCATTACTGCCGCTTTTTTAAGTTGATAACCATATTGTGCCAGTACACCTGCATCCCTTGCCAGTGTTGATGGATTACAGGAAACATAAACGATTCTTTTTGCTCCAAAATTAGGTACATATTGCATAACCTCAAATGCACCTGATCGCGGAGGATCAATTAATAATGCATCAAATCCCTGTTTTGCCCAAGAATGATGCGAAAAGTCTTTTGTTAAATCTTGTGAAAAAAACAGCGCCTGAGACAATTGATTTGCTTTCGCATTTTCAGTTGCCCGTTGTACCATCTCATCACTTGCTTCAACACCAACGACCTGACCTGTCTCACCAACACAACATGCTAAAGGTAAGGAAAAATTACCCAATCCACAAAATAGGTCGAGCACTCTCTCTCCTTTCTGTAAATCTAGCAATTCACATGCCAAGAGAATCATCTTTGCATTTACACCGCTATTCACCTGAGTAAAGTCTAAAGGTGAAAATGCAAATTTAACCGCAAACTCATCCAGACTGTAGTGCAAACGCATAGGTGCTTGAGCATCATCAACACGATGTAAACTATCTGCGCCTTTAGGTTGCAAATACAACTGCCAATCCTTCAGTAACGCAAATTGACGTAATTGGTTGACATCCGAAATATTTAATTCATCTAAATGACGAATCAGCAATGCAACCTCGCTATCTCCCATCGCCAATTCTATATGACCAATATGGGCCTTGCCTGTTAGACTTTCGAGTAGTTTTCTCAACTCTACTAAACTTTCGGACAAATGCTGATCAAGAACATGACACTGCTGAATCGGTGTTAAATGATTACTGTGATGCTCACGAAAGCCCATCACCAAACGATTTTGTTTAGCAATATAGCGAACGCCGACTCGAGCACGACGACGATAATCTATTTTTTCAGAGCGGATTGGATCTAACCATTGCTCTGGTTGTAAACCAGCAAAATGTTGTAAATGTGACTTTAATACATTCTGTTTTAATAAAATCTGTTCATCTGGATGAATATGTTGCAAGCTACAGCCACCACACACCCCAAAATGTGGACAAATCGGATCGACTCGTCCCACAGCCGCATCACTTTCTAGCTTAACCATATCCGCTTCTTCTAAACGCGAAGTTTGATTGCTAATCTTGGCTTGTACTGTTTCACCCACGAGAGCATAACGAATAAAAACCTTCTTACCGTGCTTTTCTTTTGGATGATCAGGATGCGTGCCATAATGCGCAATCCCTCGCCCCTCATGAGAAAAAGCTTCGATTTGAAAGGTATATGTTGGATATTGAGCTGGGCGCTGTTTCGCTTTATGTTTCAAAAGATCAACCTAGTTTTTTGGCGCAAACGTATTTGCGGTGAATACAGTATATTGCGATGTCTGCCGCCATACCTGTAAAAATTCTGTTTGTTGTGTCTGTGTCTGTAAATAATCGGCTGTCGCCTGAATCCATTGCTGGTGCTCCTGTAGATTCAATTGACCCTTTAGTAATAGCCAGCGCAGATAGACCAGCCATGTGTTGAGCACATCACCTTCACAATAACTGGTCAGTTTTAACCATTGTTCAGTATGTACATACTCTGGCACATGATAACCCGTTTCACCACGCTTTCCAGGGAATCCCAACAGACAGGCAATGTCATCCAGCTTCTGGAAATTACGCCCATTAAACATCGCCATCACATCCATCAGATCAACATGGCGATGATGGTAACGGTTCTGGTAATTGTTAAAGCGCTTCTGGTTATCAATTTCACCCTGATCAAACAGGCTTGGCGCAGAAAGTCCATGATACATGGCACGGAACAGAATCACGGGCAGGTCAAACTGCGAGCCATTCCAGCTCACCAGCGTCGGCTGCTTCTTGTCAAAAATGGACAGGAATTTTGTCAGCATTTCAGCTTCTGAACTTTGCTCCTGACTAAATGAAAACAGGCGAAAGCCCTTTTCATCAAGCCATAAACCTGAAATACAGACAATTTCATGCAAGGGCAAACGCTGAAAATCGCTGCCTGATTCCTGACGGCGGATTTTGGTCAATGCCTGTTCCACATCGGTTTCAGGCAAATCAAGATGATAAAGATGAGCACCAGCCTTTAAGTCAGTCAGTGTTTCAATATCAAAAACTAAAATTGGAAAACGCAAGCTCATCATTCAATGTAATCAGTTAGGTCTAATCTTCATCTTGAACTGAAAACAGCCCTGTTGACAAGTAACGATCACCACGGTCACAGATAATGCACACAATCACGGCATCAGGTGTTTCCTCAGCAATTTTGAGTGATGCCCACACTGCCCCACCAGAAGAGGTGCCCGCACTGATGCCTTCCGTACGTGCCAGTTTACGCATGGTCTGTTCCGCTGCAAGCTGTGGAATATCAATGATACGGTCCACACGGCTACGGTCAAAAATGGTCGGCAGATATGCTTCAGGCCAACGGCGAATTCCCGCAATGCTCGCCCCATCTTCGGGTTGTAAACCGACAATCTGAATGTCTGGATTTTGTTCTTTTAAATATTTTGAAACACCCATGATGGTGCCTGTGGTGCCCATTGAGCTGACAAAATGGGTGATTTTTCCAGCTGTCTGTTTCCAGATTTCAGGGCCTGTGGTGAGGTAATGCGCCTCAACATTATCTGGATTGTCAAACTGGTTCAGGACAAAGCCCTTGCCATCCGCCTGCATTTGCGTGGCAAGGTCACGCGCACCTTCCATACCCTGCTGCTGCGTCACCTCAATCAGTTCAGCACCATAGGCCAGCATGGCATCCTTACGTTCCTGACTCATGTTATTTGGCATGATCAGCTTCATTTTATAACCACGCATGGCTGCAACCATGGCTAAAGCAATGCCAGTGTTACCGCTAGTGGCTTCAATTAAAGTATCACCAGGTTGAATTTGTCCACGCTTCTCTGCTTGGACAATCATGTTATAAGCAGGGCGATCTTTGACTGAGCCAGCAGGATTATTACCTTCTAATTTCGCTAATACGGTAGCTTGAGTATGACTTGCTAAACGTTGCAAACGCACTAAAGGGGTTTTACCAACATAATAGTCTAGTAAAAATTCATCTGCTAAAAAATCAGTTTGCGTATTCGTCATGATCGACACCGATATTAAGGTGGCGCCTATTGTATGAAAAAAATGGAACTACTGCACCTTTTCACTATTCTTTTTATTGGCTAGCCCGTACCTCTGTTTGCCACAAAGCATGCTAAGATATTGCACAGAATGATAAATCTGACCGCATTATGTCAAATTTCAATAAAACCCTGTCAAAACGCTTACGGCTCAATCATGCTTATGGACAACTGATTGCCCTCATTCTGGTGCCAATCGCAATTTTGACAGGGGTGGGAATTTTCTGGGTTTTATCTGAAACGACCAATGCGGCCAAACAGCAGCAACGCTCCGATGCCTCCGCCATTCTGGCACGCTACCACCAGACCGCAAATGATCTACTGCAACTGGTACAGCAACATCCTGACCAATATGACCGCGCCCAGAACATCATGCAGAAGATGTTTGATGAACGAAACCTGCAACGGGCGGCCCTGATTGACAACGAGGGGCAGACCTACTTAAGCGTGGGCTACCAGAACAATCGCTTCTGGCCAACTTTCCCTGACAACAGTAATTTCTTTGGCCCGATTCCACACAACCACAACAGTATTTATGGTGCCAAACTGAATAGCAGCAAGCCCGATTCAGTCTGGTTAGTGATTGAACTGGACAATCAACCACTGGAACTGACCCGTTATAAAATCCTGCTTTCACTGGTAGCGACAGGGCTGATCACCCTGATGATTTTACTATTTTGCCTGAATGTTTTTTCACGGCGCTGGCTGGCACCACTGTATGAAATCCGTATGCAGATGCAGCGCCTGAATGCCGATACACTGGATCAGCATATTGTGGTGAACAGTACAGGCGAGTTACGCCTGCTCCAGCGAGACATTGCCAATGTGGTTAAACGTCTGCATTTTAGTTTTCTGGAACTTAAAGAACATACCGAACAAACTGAGGAAGACTTACGCCGCACACTGGATACGCTGGAAGTTCAGAACATTACCTATCGTCAAGCACGTGACCAAGCGATTTCATCGAATCAATCTAAATCAGTCTTTTTAGCGAATATCAGCCATGAACTTAGAACACCTCTCAACAGTATTGACGGTTTTATTCACCTCTTACTTCGTCAGCAAAACTTAACTAATGAACAGAACCTGTATCTTCAAACTATTCGTAAATCTTCAGCTCATCTTTTAGCACTCATTAATGATGTCCTCGATTTTTCTAAAATTGATGCGGGCAAATTAGAGCTTGAAACAGCGCCATTTGATTTGGAAGAAGCTATTTTTGATGTGATGGACATGCTTTCGCCCTTGGCCGCACAAAAGCATATCAATATGGCGTTTTATTATGCCGAGAACATCCCACAGCATGTGGTTGGTGATGCGCTACGTTTCAAGCAAATTCTGACCAACCTGATTTCCAACGCCATCAAGTTTACCCCTGATGGTGAGATCATTGTCCGTGTCCGCATGGAAGATGAGGACATTGGACAATGCCTACTGCATTTTAGTGTGCAGGACAGTGGTATTGGTCTCAGTGGTACCGACCGTAAAAAACTATTTGAATCATTTTCCCAGGGTGATGCCTCAGTTACACGCCAGTTTGGTGGAACGGGACTGGGCCTGGCAATTTCCAAGCAGCTTGTTCATTTGATGCATGGTCAAATTGGCTTTGAGGATAATCAGGAACGTGCACCAACCGAAAAAGGTTCAACTTTCTGGTTTACCGCCTTATTCAAGCTTGAGCAAGCAGATGAAACAGTGGAGCATCCTCATTTCGACCAATTGAAAGTAGTGTCTTATCTGGCCCATCCTGCAACCGCGAGTGTGCTGCGCTCATATCTGGAAAACTACCATGTGGCGCATATTGAAACACAGTCAATTTTGGATTTATTCAGTCGTCTGAACCATTTAAATCAGCAAGAGAATACATGGCTCATTGTCGATCACAGTGGTGACACAGAAGCACTACTCAAAGAAATTCGTCAGCGTTACCAAGGAAACTTAGCCGTTTACGGTTATCAAATGAGCCTTGAGCCAAACATGCTGAATGAATACCGTGCCCGTCCACTGTATCAGCCCTTAAGCCGCCGTGAACTGGTGCAGTTGCTGGGCAATCAGCCTGTGTTTGAACAGGAATCTGAGGATTTCAATGGTCAGGGTTTACACGTATTGGCGGTTGACGACCATCTTCCCAATCTGATTGTGCTTGAAGCACTGTTGGGTGAACTGAATGTCACCACCACCAAGGCATTAAGTGGCCAGAAAGCGATTGACATGATTCAGCAGCGGATTGAACAAAAGCTGCCACCCTTTGACCTTGTGTTTATGGATATCCAGATGCCTGTCATGTCTGGAATTGATACCACCCGAGCCATTCGCTCGCTTGAGTCAACGCTGGATATAGGCATGCAACTTCCGATTATTGCACTGACCGCACATGCACTGGCCGATGAAAAACAGAAATTGCTAAAAGTGGGTATGAATGATTATGTGACCAAGCCAATCCAGATGGAACAGATCATTCAAATCCTGACCCATTGGACCAAAAATAACTTCTCTTCTCAGCCTGTCAATACTGAGCAGAAGCACCCGACAGAATCAATTGATCCACAGATTTTAAACTGGCAGCAAAGCATTCAACTCGCTGCGAATAAAGAAGAATTGGCACAAGACTTATTAAATATGTTGGTGGATAGTTTTGATACTGAACTCACCGAAATGCAGCAACTGATTGAACTGGAGGATTTTCCCCAGCTTGAGCATGTGCTACACCGTCTGTATGGTGCAACACGTTACGTTGGCACCCCAGCGTTACAAAAGGTTTCAGGGGAATTTGAGCAATTTGTTTCAACCCTGCGTAAAGAGCGCCGCAAAGCAGATGATGCCTTTATACGGGAAACCAACCATCGTTTTAATGAGTTGAACTTTGCGATTGATCAGGTGAGACAGGCCGCCAGCCTGATTTTACATTCCCACGATACCTAGGGTCTGCTTGCATCTACAAGATGCTGGTCATCACCGCTATTTGTGACTGTGGTGTCATGTTTTAGCTAAAAGACTCATGTTATGCTGCCCATCATTAAACACAATAAGAGTAAGGCAAATGGCACTGTTACGAGTTGAAAAGAACAATGGTATTGCAACGGTTTACCTTAACCGTCCAGAAAAACGCAACGCCATGAGTTTTGCGTTATTAAAAGAGCTGGTGGCAACTGCAAAGAAAATTGAAAAAGACCGTTCGATTCGCTGCGTCATTTTGACGGGTGAGGCACAGGTATTTAGTGCGGGTATTGACCTATCTGACCTGAACAACCCTAAAAATACCGCATTTGCCGCATGGGAACTGATCAAGCCAGGACAAAGCCTGTTTCAGAAAGCATTCCTGATTTGGCAAAACCTGCCAATTCCAGTGATTGCCGCCATTGAGGGTTATTGCTTTGGGGCGGGCATGCAGCTTGCGCTTGCTGCGGATATCCGTATTGCAACGCCAAACACGCAAATGTCGATTATGGAAAGTCGTTGGGGACTGGTTCCAGACATGGGTCTCACCCGCTCATTAAAAGGACTAATCGGCGTTGATTTAGCCAAGGAACTTACCCTGACCGCACGTGTCTTTGACGCAGAATACGCCAAAGAAATTGGTTTGGTCACACATCTGGACAACAATCCGTTGGCAAAGGCCAATGTGATTGCACAGGAAATGCTACAACGTTCCCCTGATGCCATCATGGCAGCGAAACGGGTACTAGATGCCATGGAACACCAGCCAGAAAAGGCACTGCGTTTAGAAAAGTTATGGCAGCTTAAACTTTTGTTGGGTAAAAACAGTAGTCTCGCACGCAAGAAAGACAAGAATCCTGAGATTCAGTTCTTACCGCGTCAGTATAAGTAATTACAGTTTGGATAAATTCACATGCATGTTGATCAACAAACCCCCATCGCTTTTTTAGGTATGGGGTTAATGGGAAGTCGAATGACAACCCGATTATTACAGGCGGGTTATACGGTGGCGGTTTGGAATCGTAGCCCTCATGCATGTGAGCCACTTATTCAACAGGGTGCGGCAACTTTAGCATTGGAAGATATTGGAAATTATCCCATTATTCTCACCTGTTTGGCTGATGATCAGGCAGTTCAAAGTGTTTTTACCCAAATCCAGCCCTATTTAAAAGCAGAGCAAGTGATTATTGATTTTTCTAGCTTGTCGGTAACCGTGACACAGCAATTGGCGCAATCCGCCCAACAGCAACAAGTGACTTGGATTGACTCGCCTGTTTCAGGTGGGACTATAGGGGCAGAACAAGGTACATTGGTCATTTTTGCTGGTGGCGATGCGCACGTCATCCAAGCACTCGAGCCTATTTATAAGGTCTTATCCCAACGTGTCACCCGTATGGGTGAAACAGGGACTGGACAAGCCACCAAAATTTGTAATCAATTAATTGTTGCAGCAAATAGCACGTTGATCGCAGAAGCGGTTGCATTAGCGAGCCAAGCAGGTGTAGATACTAACTTGCTTGCCCCTGCTCTCGCGGGCGGTTTTGCAGATTCTAAACCATTTCAAATTTTAGCTCCTCGTATGGCAACCCATACTTTCGAGCCTGTGCAATGGAAAGTACAGACCTTATCCAAAGACCTTAACAATGCATTAAAACATGCACATAGTTTTAACTTAAATATACCTGTTGCACAAAAAGCTCTACTACAGTTACAAGCCCACCAAGAAAACGGCTTTGCTGAGAAAGATTTAGCAACTATCATTCAATATATAGAACAATAATATTGATTTGGGGAGCCTGAAATGAGCCATCTTGCAGTCAATTTGTCTATGATTTTTAAGGAAGTCCCTTTGATTGAGCGTTTTGCTTTAGCTCATACACATGGCTTCCAACATATCGAAATTCAGTTTCCTTATGAACTCGATATTTTTGATATTCAAACTCAGCTTGAACAATACGATCTCTCACTTTGCCTCATTAATGTGCCTGCTGGCGATTTAATGCAGGGCGGTAATGGCCTAGCAGGTATTCCTGGAAAAGAAATTGAATTTCATCATGCCCTTATGCTTGCAATTCGTTATGCAAAGGCCTTGAATGTTCCTCGAGTCAATATTCTAGCTGGTAAACAGCCTCAAGATGCTGACCTCTTACCCTGTTTAAATACCTTAGCAAGCAATCTCAAACTGGCCTGCCACATGCTGACAGAGCAAGGGATTGAACCTGTTTTTGAAATGATCAACGGCACCGACATGCCACGCTTTTTGGTGCAGAATATTGCACAGGCACAGGAAATGCTGGAGGCTATCAACCATCCCGCACTGAAAATGCAATATGACTGCTACCATATGGCCATGATGGGTGAAGATGTTTTGACTGGTTTGCAAGAAAATTTGCATCAAATTGGTCATATTCAATTTGCTGATTGTCCAAGCCGACACGAACCTGACACAGGAAATATTCCCTATAAGCAAATTTTTGACTGGTTACGTCAAAGTGCCTATCGAGGTTATATTGGTGCAGAATACCGACCAAAAACTCAATCAGATCAATCTTTTGCATGGAAAGAAAAGTACTTTTCCAATGACGTGAATACATAAACTGTTACTGCTGAAATTTGAATTTTATAGAGAAAAACGGTATATTTGACGATGAGCAATTGTCAGGAAAATATACCCTCTATGAATTTAGAACCATCGCCCAGCGCTTCTAATTCTCACGACCTAAAAATCAAAACAGCAAACAAAGATGTACATGCTTGTTTAAAAGTTGTACATGAAGCCCTTACTGATGTAAAAGCCAAAGATATTCTAGAACTTGATGTAAGTTCTATTAGTAATATTGCCGATGCAATTGTGATTGCAAGCGGAACATCTACTCGTCATGTCAAAGCACTTGCTGACAATGTTGCTGATGAAGCACGTAAAGCAGGTTTTCGCCCAATTGGTGTCGAAGGTGAACGCGATGCTGAATGGATCCTCATTGACCTTGGTTTCGTTGTGGTACACGTAATGTTGCCAACAGCCCGTAAATTCTATGACCTTGAAAGTTTATGGCGCGCACCTGAATCCGTTGCCTAAAGCTTAAGAAAAGCGACCAATAAGGTCGCTTTTTTCATTCCTACAACAACTGGCTTAAGTCGACTGCTGGATAATGCTGTTTTATTTCATGCTTAATCTGTGCATACAGTTGATCCGCCTTGCCTGGACCATAAAAACTACAGTAGATCGCATACAGCGTTGTAATCATAACCGCATAAGCCTCTTTCGGCATTTGCATCAAACACTGTTTCTCTGAACCTGCAATATACCAATATCCAGCAAGTAAACGATGTTTCTTCATCTTGCCCTGAATCTCTTCCACAAAATCCAGATAATCAGGTTGACTGACGCCTTTTAACACGCCCATCACAAAGTCATGGAACACCTGAAACAGGTCCAGTGTTTCGGGACTTGTCTCAGCGGCCATAACTGGTTTATCCGTTTTTACCTTGAGGCGTTCCTGTTTCTCAACCACCGAAATTTCATGCAATACCTGCCGCAACATCTCCTTGCGTTGCAAGCGCAGGTCATCACTGGTACAAATTTCACTGAGAAAACGATTTAATACAAAGGATGGCTGGTGACCATATTCACTTTCCCAGTACTGTAAAACACGTTGCAAAACGGTATCTGGCAAGAACTGTGCAAGCCCCTTTTCCACTGCCAGCCTTTTTTGTTCAATGCTTAATTCAGCCATAACAATCACCTCCCTTAATGGCGATGAGTGATATTTTCAGTTTCAAAAGTGACATCCCTCTGAAACTCTGGGTATGACAATTCAGCATGTTCAGTATAATCCAGCCCCCGTTGTTCATGTTGCGGGGAAACCCTTAAGCCACCAAGAACCTTGTCGAGCACCTTAAACATGATAAACGCAGCACCAAAGCCCCAGACAAATGCGGCCCCCACACCCAAAGTCTGAACTGAGATCACATCAAGGTTAAACGGTTTCTCCAGAAAGAAGATACCTGCGGCAATGGTTCCCCATGCTCCACACACCCCATGTACTGCAACAGCATCCACCACATCATCCAGCCGCATCTTTTCAATCAACAAAGGTACAAAAGTCATCAGCAAACCTGCTATAGCGCCTGTGATAACCGCAAATACGGGGGACATGGTGGCACAACCCGCCGTGATTGAAACCAGACCGCCCAGTGATGCGTTAATAGTATTGCGCATGAGCACCGCCTTGGATTGAAGCAAGGCCAGAACCATATACGTTGCAGCCGCAGCACAGGCAGCCAAATGCGTGTTGAGGGCAATACGTCCAATGCTCACACTTGCAGCAACCGTGGATGCCGCATTAAACCCAAACCACGCAAACCATAGCACAAAGCCACCCAATGCCACCAAGGGCAGATTATGTCCTGCCAAAAAATGACTTTGCCCTTTACGACCAAAGCGTCCCAAACGTGGTCCCAACACAATAATGCCTGCGAGTGCCACCCATCCACCAATTGAATGCACCACAGTTGAACCAGCAAAATCAATAAACCCCAAAGCTTTCAGCCAGCCATCACCACCGAACAGGCCGCCCCATGCCCAGCTACCAAATACAGGGTAAATGATGCCACTTACAAAAACCGCACTGACCACATAAGCCACAAAATGTATTCGCTCTGCCATGGCACCGCTGGCAATCGTGGTGGCTGTCGCCGCAAACATCATCTGAAAGAACAACAGGTTCCAGTGCCAGTCATCCAGTTGATCTGGCATGAAATGACTGAGTCCGATCCACCCTGTTTGATTCAGGCCAAACATCAGGCCAAAGCCAAACAGCCAAAAAATAAGTCCTCCAATACAGGTATCCATATAGTTCTTCATGAGTACATTCACGGTATTCTTACTACGAACAGATCCGCTTTCGATTAAAGCAAATCCTGCTTGCATAAAGAAAACTAAAATTCCTCCAACGACCACCCACACGCTATCCAGAGAAATACGGATTTCCTGAATATTTGTCGTGGTTTCAGCAGATGCATGGGAGGTGAGAGATAGTAAAAACAGCAATACTAAAATTATACTTTTCATAGAATTCCCCTAAAAAATCATCTAATCCAATGCAAAAAAAATGCCAAAATAAATTATTTTTTCCTTTTAATAATTCATCGATTTATATTTATTCATCATAAAAAAATGATCTAAACTAAATACTTAATATCCAAACCTTTATACACCTTTTATCAACAACAATCTCTTCTTCCATTTCAAATTTGACATGACAAGTTGTCAAAATTAACGCACTATAGGACCTGCTTTAAAATTCATCAAATAAAAAGCATTATTGGAGTAGATGAAGTGAAAATTCTAATTACAGGTGCAAATACAGGTATTGGTTTTGCCACAGCGGAAGAGTTGGTAAAGCAGGGACAACATGTCATTCTTGCCTGCCGTAATCCGCAAAAAGCGCAAATTGCACAAGATAAATTGCGTGCATTGGGTCAGGGGCAGGTTGATTTGGTTTCCCTCGATTTAAACAGCCTTGAATCAACCCGAAAAGCAGCGGATGAAATTGCAGACCGCTACGGTAGTCTTGATGTCCTGATTAACAACGCAGGACTATTTGCCAAGACCAAGCAGCTGACGCAAGATGGTTTTGAACAACAGTTTGGTGTGAATTATCTAGGCCATTTTCTACTGACACATAAGCTGATTCCTGTCTTGGAACAGGCACCAAAAGCTCGCATCATCCACCTTGCTTCAATTGCACATTGGGCAGGTTCAATCAAACCGAATAAGTTCCGTGCTGAGGGTTTTTATAATCCCCTGTTCTATTATGGTCAATCTAAGTTAGCGAATCTTTTATTCAGTAATGCTTTAGCTGAACGTATGGCGAATAGCACCATTACCAACAACTCACTACATCCAGGGGGTGTTGCCTCTGATATTTATCGCGAACTGCCAAAACCTGTTTATGAAGTGATGAAAATTGGTTTAGTGCCGACCTCAGTTCCTGCAAAGTTGATTACGCAAATGGCGACTGGAGATGATTGGGCAAAGCGTAATGGAGAATATGTCAGTGCACACATGCCAGACTGGAAATCACCACATGCTAAAAACCAGCAACTTGCCCGTGATCTTTATACACAATCCATGAATCTTGTAGAAAAATACCTTTAATAAATATGCGCTAACAAAAAAGCCACCTAACGGTGGCTTCTTCAATCCTGATGAGGTCAGATTAGTGACCACCACCATTGATTGCTTTTGTCATATCTTCAACAACTTTCTTCGCATCACCGAAGATCATCATAGTCTTTTCGTTATAGAACAAGTCATTGTCTAAGCCAGCATAACCTGTTGCCATAGAACGCTTGATCACCATAATCGTACGTGCTTTATGCGCTTCAAGAATCGGCATACCATAGATTGGTGAGCTTGGATCATCTTTTGCCGCTGGGTTAACAACGTCATTCGCACCAATCACAAGTACTACGTCTGTTGCAGGAAAGTCAGAGTTGATCTCATCCATTTCCAAGATGTCTTCATAGGCAACATCAGCTTCAGCTAACAATACGTTCATGTGACCAGGCATACGACCCGCAACTGGGTGAATCGCAAAGCGAACTTTTACGCCCTGTTCTTTTAAGATTTCACATAATTCTTTAACTGCATTTTGTGCACGACCTTGCGCCATACCATAACCTGGTACAATCACAACGCTGTCAGCATTTGACATCAGGAAGCCTGCGTCATCTGCTGAACCAGAACGATAGTTACGTTGAACTTGTTCGCCTTTGTCCGCTGTAGCAACTGCTGCACCACCCATTGCACCACCAAACAATACGTTGATGATTGAACGGTTCATCGCCTTACACATAATGTAAGAAAGAATCGCACCAGAAGAACCTACAAGTGAACCCGCAACGATTAACATATTGTTTTCTAGTGTGAAACCAATACCAGCTGCAGCCCAACCAGAGAATGAGTTAAGAAGCGATACCACAACTGGCATATCACCGCCACCAACTGGCGCAATCCAAACCCAACCAAATGCAAGTGCAAGTGCTGTCATCGCCCAGAAAGCAGTCATGTTATTCGTCAAGAAGAACATAATGCCTGCCGCAAGCATTGCAGCAAAGATAAGCGCTTGAACAGGTTTAACCCATGCACCAGAAATCGTTTTTGCCCATTTTTTAGCAGCTAATTTACCGTAAGCAAATACTGATGCTGTAAATGTAATCGCACCAACGAAGCAACCTACAAACAATTCAAATAAATGAACTTTGCTCATATGAGCATGCTGTACGCCAGCAGCAGTCAAAGCAGCTTCATTTTCAGCAAACAATGCTGTTAATTGGTTGTTGTGTAAAATCGCTGCAATCGCAATTAATACCGCAGCCAAACCAACTAATGAGTGCATTAAAGCCACTGTTTCAGGCATTTGTGTCATCGGAACAGTTCGCGCACGAGCGATACCAACCACACCACCCAATACCATCGCACCAACGATCATCCAAACAACTGGATGTTCTGCAACAAAGAATGTTGTCACTACAGCAATCGCCATAGCGATCATGCCGTAACGGTTACCTGCGATTGCAGTTTTAGGACCTGACAAACCACGCAAAGTTAAGATAAAAAGGACGGCACCAATCAGGTAGAACCAATCCGCATAGTCTCGAATAAATTCCATCTATTAGCCCTCTTTTTTCTTTTGCTTCGGCTTGAACATTTCAAGCATACGAGCAGTTACAGCGAAGCCACCAAAAATGTTGATACTTGCCAAGAACACAGCAATCGCACCCAAGATGCTTACAACATTTACGCTTTGGAAAGCTACATTGGCATCAACACCAATCACAGGCATACCCACGGTTTGGATCATTGCCCCAACGATAATGATTGAAGACAATGCGTTCGTTACCGCCATAAGTGGTGTATGTAACGCAGGTGTTACTCCCCAAACTACGTAGTAACCTACGAAGATGGCAAGGACGAAAATTGTAATCGTTTCAACCATGAGAACTCTCCTTAACCGCGCTTGAGCAGTACTTGACCGCCATGAGTCACGAGTAACGCTTTTTGGATTTCATCTTCCTGATTAAGCACAAAGTTTTTATCTTTGTCGAATAATGTCTCAAGGAAGTTGAAAACGTTACGTGCATACAATGCAGATGCTTCGGTTGCAACTGTGCCTGGAATGTTTGGAATGCCCAAAATCTTCACGCCATTTTCAGTTGTAACCGTTTCGCCTTCTTTAGAACCTTCAACGTTACCGCCAGTTTCAACCGCCATATCCAAAATGACAGAACCTGGTTTCATCTTGGCAACAGTTTCAGCTTTGATCAGACGCGGAGCATTACGACCTGGAATCAATGCAGTGGTGATTACGATGTCAGCATTTGAGACAGCTTTATCTACAATCGCAGCTTGATCCTTGATGTATTGCTCACCCGGCTGCCAACCATAACCGCTTTTCGCAGCTTCAGCAGCACGTTGTTTTTCTTCATCGGACATTGGTACGTCTAACCATTTACCGCCTAAAGACTCAACTTGTTCTTTAGCAGTTGGACGTAAGTCAGTTGCTTCCACAACTGCACCTAAACGTTTTGCAGTCGCAATCGCTTGAAGACCAGCAACACCAACACCCATGATCACGACACGCGCAGGTTTTACGGTACCCGCAGCAGTCATTAACATTGGGAACATACGTTGATATTCAGCCGCAGCTAGCAATACAGATTTATAACCAGCGAGGTTTGCCTGCGAAGAAAGTACATCCATGTTTTGTGCGCGTGAAAGCGTACGAGGAAGTAACTCTAAAGCAAAAGCAGACACTTGCTGAGCAGCAAACTGGTCCAGTTCTGGATTGCGGTAAGGGTCAAACATTGCAACCACAGTCGTATTCGCCGCAAGCTTTTGAATTTCTTCACCCTTAGGGGCACGTACCTTCAAAATAATTTGGCTACCTGTATATGCATCGTCTGTAATGGTTGCGCCAACTTGTTCATAAGCACTGTCAATATAGGCTGCTTTAACACCAGCGCCACGTTGAATGACAATGCTATGACCTGCGTTAATCAACTTCTTAACTGTTTCTGGTGTTGCCGCTACACGACTTTCACCTGCAACAGTTTCGGTTGGGATTCCGATCTGCATGAGCGTTCCTCAAGCTAGTTTTTCTTAAGTAAACATCGCGGATAGCAATGTTTCCCCCAGGAGTATTCTTTGTAGAATTTTGGATTCTAATGGAACTTTTTTAAAATTCCACCCACTATTTATTTAATAAATACCCATATTCTGAACTGATGATTCATATTGATATTGAAACCTTGTATGCTCATGATGTTTAGCTTTTGATAAAGCCAAGCTATTTCACCATGCATATACAATATAAAAATTTCATTCTCTCAGTATCTATCCGTTCATTTATATGCCTTGTGCGTTGTTTTCATTCAATGCCAAAGCGGTATAGATTAAATAACCCCATGTTTTATCGAGCATCATAGATAGAATACACAGCAAGTCTTTAAATATTGTTCATATTCAGGCTTGGCTAAAACGGGTCTATGGACTGAAACCGCATCATAATCGTGCAGCTCTGTAGAGAAATTGGCTTACATAAACTTTTATTGGTTTTTTCGGCGACTATTTATTTCGCAAAGTACAAGGCCTATTTCAAGACATCAAAGTAGGTTTTATCAATAAATCTGAATTGTATGAATGTCATCCCTCAGAAAAACTAAAAAGAAATGTAAAAACTTGAATCGGCATTTTTTCAAGTGATATTTATGTAATTTTGTCTGATCAAAATAGATTTAACGCACAATATTGGTGCAAAAATCATTCTATTTCATTCATCATTTTATTTTTCTGATTCAGCAACAGTAAAATTTCCTGAAAATACGTCCCCATTGATCATTCTGCCAGACAATCATCAGGATTTCTCAGTGGACATTGTTCTAGTGATAGGCAACCACAGCCAATGGTTATAGCCATGTTGTTATTGTGGAACCCAATATGCGTATCATCCATATTGCAGGTCAGAGAGAAGAAAACAAAAATGGTGAACTTTCCATTTTTTGACCAACAGGTACAACAAGTCTTTTATAATATTCAACATGCTTTAATCGCCCCTCAGGCACAACTTTCAGATATAGCCGTTTTGCGTATGCTGATTGTTGACCATGATTCTGAAAAACTTCAGGTATTGGCAGGCATCATGCAAAGTTTGTGGAAAAATCATGCATTTCCTGTATGCACATTGATTCCTGTTTCTAGATTGGCATGAGCAGGAATGCTCGTTGAAATTAAAGCAACCGCATATACTGCATAAACCCGTGATAGAGAAAATTATGTCAGCCCCTCAAGATATTAGTCAAAATAAGGCCTTACTCTGGTTTATGGCTGCGGCGTGCGGTCTATGTGCAGGTGCCAACTATTATAGCCAGCCACTAATCCACTCCATTCAGCAGTATTTTGCCGTAACAGAAAGCAAGGCTGCCCTGACCGTCACTTTTGCACAGGTTTCCTATGCTTTGGGTTTGCTGTTTATTGTACCTATAGGTGATGTGGCCAATAAGACCAAGTTTATCCCACTACTTATGACTTTATGTGCAATGGGTTTGTTTCTGAGTGCGTTCTCGGTCAACCTACCTATGCTCTGGGTGGGAACCGTACTGGTCGGGCTGTTTTCAGTTGCGGCTCAGGTACTGATCCCTCTTGCCACCATGACGGTACAGCCTGAAAAGACTGGCGAAGTTGTGGGCTTTCTCATGAGTGGTTTATTGGTGGGTATCTTGCTTTCGACCAGTCTAGCAGGATTGTTCTCCAACCTGTTTCACTGGAAAGTCATCTATGTGCTTAGTGGAGTCTTGATGCTGATATTGGCTTATGCGCTTAAAAGCCGCTTGCCTTACGTCATGCGCATGAAAATGAATTATGGGCAAATCTTTGTTTCGATGGCCCAACTCTTGAAGCAGGAAAAGCGTCTATTGTTACGTGCGCTTGCAGGTGGGTTTGCTTTTGCAGCAGTCAGTATCCTCTATTCAACCATCGCACTTCTGCTCAGCTCGGCCCATCATTTACCTGACCTCATGATTGGAATGGTGAGTCTGGTGGGTATCTTTGGTGCCTTATCCACCCAATATATTGGCCGATATGCTGATCAGGGCTACACCAGGCAACTGACCTGGATGGGCTGTGCCTTATTCATTATCAGCTGGATTTGCTTCTATTACGGGCAAACAGTCCTCATCAGCTATATTGTTGGCTTTGCCCTAATCCAGTTGGCTTTGGCATTGGTGCACACCAGCAACCAGAGCATTATTTTCCGTTTACGCCCCGATGCCAAGTCACGTATCAATGCGATTTATATGACCGCCTATTTTACAGGTGGAGCATGTGGTTCCGCACTTGGCATCTTTACATGGAATCATGGTGGCTGGAGCATGGCCTGCTTGGCTGGTGTATGTCTGGTTCTTGCCTGTATGCTATTTAGTTTGCTGGATAACCTCTGAGAACTCGTGGTTTTCCGCCTGCTGTTACTGATGCAGAAATCATCACTATGCAAATAGTAGGTGAATTTCTTGGTTTAGATACAGACAAAAATATTTGGATGTATTTCAAAAACAATTGGTTAGAGTGGTTTCAAAAATTAGGATCTTATTCACCAGACTTCACTAATTCCTGATAGCGATAAAATGTATCTCTTGACACACCCATCACTTTGCATGCTCTAGATACATTCTGAAGCTCTTCAGCTAAATTGAGCAGACCTACTTTGTGTTTAATAATTTGATTGTTAGTATGCAACATAAGAAAGTTACCTTTGTTTGATTAAGATTTCGACACCTTTATCAAAACGGGTAACTTTCTCTTTTTCAAGAAGAATGTACGATCAAGTCTGAACTAATACAAAACTTTCTTTAATCCTCTTTCCCTCTGAACTCCAATTCAAGTAATGATCATTGGTGAATTAACCTCAAAACTCGTATAATGCTGCCCTTTGCTTGCCTATCCAGATCCGAGAGCCTTTTATGCAATCACTTGAGTCATTAAAGCCACGCATTTCCGTTGCCCCGATGATGGATTGGACAACCAAAGACTACCGTTTTTTTGCCCGCCTATTTAATCCAAATGTCGTTTTATATACCGAGATGGTCACTACAGGTGCGATCATTTATGGTGGCGCCAACCGCCATTTGGACTTCAACAAGGAAGAGCATCCCATTGTGTTGCAGCTCGGTGGCTCAAATCCACAAGAGCTAGCTACCTGTACCAAAATGGCTGAAGACTGGGGTTATAACGAAGTTAATCTGAATGTCGGATGCCCAAGTGACCGTGTCCAGAACAATAAGATTGGTGCATGTTTAATGGCTGAACCAGACTTGGTGGCTGAATGTATTCATAGTATGCAAAAAGCAGTGTCGATTCCTGTCACCGTGAAACATAGGATCGGAATTGATGACATGCAGTCTTATGAAGAAATGCTGCATTTTGTTGACACTGTTGCGGCAACGGGCTGTACTCACTTTATCGTGCATGCGCGGATTGCCATTTTGCAGGGCCTGTCTCCAAAAGAGAACCGTGAAGTACCACCCTTACGTTATGAAGATGTCTATCGTCTCAAGCAGGAACGTCCTCACCTGACCATTGAAATCAATGGTGGCATCAAAACCTTTACAGAAACGCAGCAACATTTACAGCATGTCGATGGGGTGATGATTGGCCGTGAAGCCTACCACAATCCTTATTTATTAGCTGAAATGGGTCAATTGTGGAATTTGGAAACACCAAATCGTTTTGACATCATGCAGCAGATGATGCCGTATATTCACCAGCGTGTCGCTGAGGGCGCACCACTTTCAATTATCACACGTCATATTCTGGGATTATTCCAGAACTTGCCAGGTGCACGTAAATGGCGTCAGGCACTGAGTGGTGGCAATGCAAAAACCATTACCGATATTGACAATGCCATTCAGAATATTCAGGCAGCCATGCAACGTACTGAAGACTACATAACAGAACATCAATCCTGATTGATGTTTCACAAAAAATGTGACATAAGTCACATCAAGAAATATCATTTTACAAATCTTAAGATTCAAATTGATGGAAATATAAGCTATTTAAAATTAAGAAAATCTTCAAAAAGTTTTCTTAAATAATTTATTGTAAAAGGCCTAAAATGTTACATTATTACATTACATTTTAGTTTTTTTAAAATTCATCGCTTACTATGTGCCGCGTACGGATTCTGGCACACGTTCAGTTGTTTTGAAAATGCGGTAGAGATTTACAATGATTTATGATGTACCTTCAGTTGACCACAGCATAATATATCCACCAGCACAACAGCTGGTTATTCCTTATCGGGAAATGCCAAAACCAGCATCAATACACACAATTGATGTCGACAAGTTTTCTCAAAAGCTCACCAAGCGGGCGTCTTATCGAAGTTCATCTCAATGCGCTAAATTTGTCAGAATCGCATTGCAATCTGCTGGGGCTAAAATTGTTCAGCATCCTGTCGCTGCATCAGATTGGGGTCGTACCCTGCAGCAGATTGGTTATCAAAAAATCACGCCTGAGTTTAATAATCCGCAACCAGGTGACATTTATATTATTCATCGCACCAAAAAACATCGTTATGGACATATTGCAGGTTTTACAGGTTCGCAATGGGTTTCTGATTTTAAACAAACCAGCTATGACGTGTACAAAGATCCCAATGTCACCTACAGCTATTACCGCCTAGCACCACAATATCCGCAGGCTTAATTTATCAGGCCGATTTAGGTCCTGATTTTATCCAGCTTCTTCATGACTTCAGCCACCGCAACCATTGCAAAGCTTGAAGTCACCACCACCGCCGATCCATAGCCACCACAGCGCAAACCTGCAGTTGCACAAACATCAGCGCTTGAAAACGGATTATCGATGGAGTAAATGCAGGTAATTCCAAACTTGTCTTTCGGCTTTTTACAAATGCCTTTGGAACGTAGTTGTGTGCGTAGTTTGGCAAGCATTGGGTCCTGTTCTGTTTTGGATAAGTCCGCCACTCGAATCTTGAGCGGGTCAAGTTTTCCACCTGCACCGCCTGACACAATCAACGGGATTTTGTTAAAACGGCAGTACAGCATCAAAGCCAACTTAGCTTTGACATCATCAATACAGTCTAAAACGATGGTTGGGACAGGATCCAGAATCTCTTTGACATTCTCAGGTGTGAGATAGTCATCAATCACATTGACTTTCATTCGTGGATTGATTTGACGGCAACGTTCCGCCATCACCTCAATTTTTTCCTGTCCAAGTGTCGAGCTCATTGCAGGCAGTTGACGGTTGATGTTGGATGCGGCAACCACATCCATATCCACCAGCGTCAGTTCACCAATGCCTGTACGTGCCAGTGCCTCAACCGCCCAGCTTCCCACACCACCAATCCCAATCACCATGACATGGCTTTGCTCATAGTGTGCAAATGCATTTTCTCCATAAATTTTGGCCACGCCAGCAAAACGGCGGTCATATTCATCATTTTGGAGATCGGTCATGTGCTCATCTAACTTCAAAAAATCATGGTTATTTTACCTGAATCGTGATCTGGATTAAATCGCATCAAGGCTCACTGAATCATCAAAGATTAAAGCCCTGTAAAGTACAGGGCTTTAGCCTCCCAGTTTGGCAATTTCATTTGTTTGTTATGAAGTGCTTTTTCACTCTAAGCGAGTTTAAGAAATGATGTGTTCCCTTTTAGTTATCTTATTTTTAATGGGATTATTGTTATTATTGTAAACGCAAGGCTGCCAATGAGTTTTGCCATAATTGCTCAGCAAGCTGGTCTTGTGGTTGCCCAAGGGTTTGCGCCAAACTATCTAAAACATAAGGCAGATTCACAGGTGTATTTCTCGTGCGGTGTTCGGTTGAGGTCTGGCAACACAACGGGGTCATATCAGGGCAATCAGTTTCAATCACCAGATGTTCAGCCCCAATCGCCTGTACCACCTGATGCAACTTTTTGGCATTTGGATTGGTGATTTGCCCCGTCACACCGATTTTAAAACCCAGTTTGACTAAGGTTTTAGCTTCCTCCACGCCACCACTAAAGGCATGCGCAATACCACCACGCTTGAATTTCTGCGCCTTTAAAATGGCAAGCGCTTCGGCATGGGCCTTACGAATATGCAGTAGTACAGGTTTTTGATAATGCGTTGCCAATTCAAGTTGGGCATTAAAATAATGCTGTTGTTTGGCAAATGCGTCTGGCCGTTTATGTTGCTTTAAAAAGGTATCCAACCCAATCTCGCCCACGGCGACACAATCATGCTGCTTTAACACCTGCTCCAGTCGTTGTAGATGTGCCTGTTGATGTTGCTCAATATAAAAAGGATGTAAACCAGGTGCGAGATAGGATTGCGGGACATTTTCCCAGTCTTGTAACTGTTGGTGGGTCTGAATGAGTTCATCAAAGCGGGATTCAATAAAACCGATGAGAACCAAAGCCTCTACCCCAACCTGTTTCGCCTGTACAGCCAAATGTTGCCGATCATGGTCAAAATCGGCAACATCAAAATGGGTATGGGTATCAAATAGTTGCATCATTTTATTAAAAATCCCACTTTATAAAAGAGGGATTTAAGGAGATTTATTTGCCACAGGCGTAGATGCTGCTGGTGCTTCCACCTTTGGCAAATATTCAGGTTTTAACACACCCTGTAATTTGTTAAATGGAATCACCAGACGTGGCAGACCGACCACATAAGGACCAATTTCATATTCAGCATATTGCAGAATTAAGCCCTGCTCTCCCAACAGGAAGTTGTCAGTGACCTTAAACGGCCAGGCCTGTTCATATTCTTCAGGGTTATTGGCAAGTTTGGTGTCTACAATCCAGACCTTGAATGCATCATGTGCCAGCTTGTCCAACGTTGCCTTTTGTTTTGGCAAGAGCAGGTCGTTCAATTGCACCTGTTTTTGATTGGTCAGGTCAAAGTTATAGTAGCGTTGCGAGGTTGAACCATGTGCGCCACCCAAATAACTGCTGCTATTCAACACAACCGTTGCCAGTGTGCCCTTAGACTGTAAAATCTTTGGTTTAATCATCAAACTGATTTGATGACTGCTGCTCAATGCTTTCAGTTCTTCATCAATCTTGATAAATAAATTGGCATACAACTGTGCCTGCGCGTCCAGATTTTGCTTTTGCTCAGCGGTCTGTACGCTAGAGGCGGCGGTATCCTGATCGACAATTTCAAGCATCTTGCCGAGTTGACTCAGTATTTCCTGATCAAGTAACTGGTCAATAAACGGAAAGTTACTCTGCAAGCGTTCAACGCTAAAATCTGGACAGGTATTGCCCTTACACTCAGGCAAACTTACCTGCACCTTGACCGTTTCACCACGCAAGGTCGGCTCAGTCTGTGTCTGTACAACAGGCTGCTCTTGTGGCTTGTCCTCTGGCTGCTTAGGTTCTGATTTTGGCTGGCATGCGGCAAGTAGAATTGCACACGCCAGAACGCTAGATTTATAAAATGTTTTCATCGAAGAACCTGCAAGCATTGTGATTACACAAGATTTTTAAATGCTAGCGGACTTCACCGCAAACCGCTAGTGATACATGCAATTCCTATACGCTTGTTACAAAGATTAGAACATTTGTTGATAAATATCAGGCTGTAGCATCTGTTTACTCTGTTCGGTGCTTAAATAAATATCCAGTTGTGGTGCATCCTTACTAATTTCATTGGCACGGTAATGCACGCCAATGCCCTCACCATCGAAGAACCAGTCAGCCTGTCCCCAATACAGCTTTTTCGGCACCTGTTTTTTGACTTCTGGGGATTGTTTATCAATCCATTGTTGATAGTGTGCCTGAATAATGTCATTCAGTGCATTTTGCTGATTCTTCTGAATCACATCCAACACGCTGAGGCTTTTTTGTAGTTTACGGTCTGCAACAAAGAAATAGAAACGGTCCTTGACCGCAATATCTTCTTGCTGGGCATTTACCCCCACTTGCAGCAACACATACTGATTTCGCTGTGATGCAATACGAGTATTCAAATGCAGCTCGTAGGCCTTGTTTTTTGAATATTTATCCTGCCATTCATCTGACTTTTTCACATAGGCGTTGATGGCCTGTTGCAAGGTCAGGTTTTTATTCTGTTCAATCTGTTGCTGGATTACGTTGGCCTGATTTTTTGCAATCCATGTATTCAACCATTGATCCTGAGTTTTAATGGTTTGAATGTCGACATCAATA
>NZ_DDAH01000178.1:0-223 GCF_002333245.1 Acinetobacter sp. UBA2063 | reverse complement strand
TTGAATGTCGACATCAATACAGTTTTTCTTTTCACAAAATGGCAAGGCATAATCCGCCTTGGCCTCCTGCATATTGAGATAGGGTAAAACCTCAGCTTTCTCACCTGCTGCAGTATGCTGTTCAGTTGCCTGTGCTGAATCAGTTTCATTTTTCTTTGGATGATCACATGCCGTTAAAGCCATCATTCCAATCATTAAACTAACAGCAAAAAGTGGTTTTAAA
>NZ_DDAH01000199.1:0-9522 GCF_002333245.1 Acinetobacter sp. UBA2063 | reverse complement strand
GGTCGGGGAGGATGTCAATTTGGTGGTTATATGAATGATAATTTTATTGCCATCCAGCAAGCTTTGGATTTAAGCAATGAAGAGTTAAAGCAGCTTGCAACCAACTCTTTTGAGGCTTCATTTATTTCTGATCAGGAAAAGCAGAAATGGATTGCAGAGATTAAAAAGATTTAAGTTTAAAAAACCGCGTGAAGCGGTTTTTTTATGGTTGTTATTTTATTTCGGCTGTCTCAACATACTCAGCAAAACATTATCCTTATCAGTCACATGATGTTTAATGGCTGCCAGAATGTGTTCAGCAATTGCAACACTTGTGCTGTGCGGGTATAACACTGTGCTGAGTTTGACATTGCAACATCCTGGCTGTTTGAAATGAACTGATTTTAAATAGGGCTTTTTCTGTCTCATACAGCATCGTTGTAATGGAGCGTTTTATGTGTGCAACAGTCTTAATCAAACCCGAATCTGTCATTGTTATATGATGTAAAGATGGCGATGTGTTATTTCATAAAATAAGCCATTTAGGCACAATACGCCTGACAAAATTAAGATACAGGTAAGAATCGTGAAAAAGTTATTATTGATTGCTGCTCCCCTTGTTTTAGCGCTATCTGGATGTGTTGCCCCAAATGGAGCCAGTCCAGTAACCACAACTTCACAGCAGTTGGGTATGGCCGCGCTTAAAATCGCCGTAAATGCGAAATGCCTGAATGAGATCAATACATTGCCTGCATGGAAAACCGCAACACGTTATATGACTGCGGACCAGCGTGACAATATCCAAACCAATGTCTGTGGCTGTGTCAGTGACAAGGCACCGAATAGTGTAACTGCTGTTGAGCTTGCAACTGCTGCCATTGATCCATCCGCACGCGCAACAATTGTCAATCAGGTGGTTTCACAAACCGTGAACGCCTGTGTTGCTGAAACACTGAAACGAGTGCAATAAGAGACTAGGCTGAGAGATCAGCCTTTTGTGAGATAAAGATGAAAATAGCAGGTGTAGATGAAGCTGGAAGAGGCCCACTGGTTGGTTCTGTTGTGGCGGCCGCGGTCATTTTAGATCCAGACAATCCCATTGTGGGCCTGAATGATTCCAAGAAACTGACTGAAAAGAAGCGTGAAAAACTCTTTATCGAGATTCAGGAAAAAGCGCTGGCCTGGTCAATTGCTGAGGCAACACATGCTGAAATTGATGAGTTGAATATCTTACAGGCAACATTTCTTGCCATGCGCCGTGCGGTCGAAAGCTTGAACGTTCAGCCAGAAAAAGTCATTGTGGATGGTAATCAAATTCCAAAGGGCATTAGCATTGCATGTGAGGCTATTGTTGGGGGAGATGCTAGTCATGCTGAAATCAGTGCCGCCAGTATTTTAGCGAAAGTGACACGTGACCGACAAATGCAGGCTCTGGATTTAATCTACCCTGATTTTGGGTTTGCCAAACATAAAGGCTATCCAACCAAGGCTCATTTTGATGCAATTGCTGCACATGGCGTTATTTATGAGCATCGACGTAGTTATGCACCCGTAAAAAAAGCACTGGGTTTATAATAGGGTATAAAATATCTATCCTAAACATAATTAAAGCGACTAATATGAGTCGCTTTAATTATTGGAGAAGAATTCTGCGTATTAACGATTAAAGTTATTATGTCGAGCAAAATCGTTATTATCTTCTTCATAGGAAACTTGATAATCTTGATCAAGATGTTGTAAATGCTCATGCATGGCACGTTCATGTTGGATACGTTGGTAAATTTCCTCACGATGCACAGAAACTTCTTTAGGAGCATTTACACCAATACGCACCTGATTGCCTTTTACGCCAAGCACAGTGACACTGACTTGATCCCCAATCATTAATGTTTCTCCGACACGACGGGTCAGAATCAGCATGTTCATCTCCTTGCTAAACGCTTAAACTTGCAACAGGGAATTGTTTGAAAGCACAGCCTTAATATACAGAAAAATCTAAACAGAAATAAGTAAAAACAATATTTTTTCGTAAGTTCTGTTGAGATGCTCTGAAAAACCTCATGGGTTAATATAACAGAGCCACTGTAGTAAAAACTATAGTGGCTCTTATTTTTTTACTATTTACTTGAAAGTAAATATGTTTAAGCAGCTATTAATTAAGCACGTGCACTGCTTTCGCCATGTTCACGGTCTAAACCAAAAACAGTATGTAAACAACGTACCGCAAGCTCTAAATAGTTTTCTTCAATAATCACTGAAATCTTGATTTCAGAAGTGGATATCATCAGGATATTGATGCCTTCTTCAGCCAGTGCAGTAAACATTTTGCTTGCCACACCTGCATGCGAGCGCATGCCTACACCCACAATGGACACTTTTACGATATCGTCGCGTGTTGCAACTTCACGTGCGCCAATGGCTGTAGCAGTTTCTTCCAGAATCTTTTTCGCTTTCGCAAGCTCGCCACGGTTCACTGTGAAAGTAAAATCAGTGGTGCCATCTTCTTCCACATTCTGGATAATCATATCCACTTCAATGTTTGCCGCACCGATTGGTGATAAAATTTTAGATGCAACACCTGGAACGTCAGGAACACCCAAAATTGTTAATTTTGCTTCGTCACGGTTAAATGCGATACCTGAGATAATTGGTTGTTCCATGTCGTCTTCTGCCTCAGTAGTAATAAGTGTGCCTACGTTTTGTTTAAATTCTTCATCAAATGCGCCATCATCATCATTATCAAAACTTGATAATACGCGTAATGGAACCTGATATTTACCTGCGAATTCAACAGAGCGAATTTGTAAGACCTTTGAACCCAAAGATGCCATTTCCAGCATTTCTTCAAATGAAATACGATCCACTTTTTTAGCTTTGGGTGCAACACGTGGGTCGGTGGTATATACACCATCTACATCAGTGTAGATCTGGCATTCATCTGCCTTTAATGCCGCAGCAAGTGCAACGCCAGAGGTATCAGAACCACCACGACCTAAGGTTGTGATATTGCCATCGGCATCAAAACCCTGAAAGCCTGCAACAACCAGAACACGGCCCGCATCAAGGTTAGCAGACATAACCTCAGTATCAATGGATTCAATACGGGCTTTGGTGAATGCGCTGTCAGTCTTGATACCGACCTGACGACCTGTATAGGATTTAGCTTCCACACCAATCGAGTTCAGCGCCATCGCTAACATGGAAATCGTAACCTGTTCACCCGTTGATACCATTTGATCAAGTTCACGTGGATCAGGTGTGCTGGTAATGGCTTTTGCAAGCGCAAGCAGGCGGTTGGTTTCACCACTCATTGCAGACACAACCACGACCACCTTGTGACCGTGATCATGCCAGCGCTTGACACGACGAGCAACATTTAAAATGCGCTCAGGAGTACCCATAGAGGTGCCGCCATATTTTTGAACGATTAATGCCATAGTTGTTCCATATAAGCCATGACCCTGAGAGGCATCAGGGTCAGTTACACAAAAAGTGAAGTGTTTATTATTGTTCAAGCCAAGCAGGCAGGGCTGCAATCACTTGATCAAACTTCTCGTTGAGTGGCGCGCCACCTTGTGCCAAGTCAGGTTTACCACCACCTTTGCCACCCAGCTCCTGAGCCAGGTGTTTGATGATGTCACCCGCTTTTAGATGTGCAGTATATTGTTTAGCAACGGAGGCGATTAAACTCACTTTATCGCCCTCAACGCCAGCTAAAATAATGACTGCATCATCTAATTTTGATTTTACGCTGTCATGCAGGTTGCGTAATGATTTTGCATCTAAACCTTGTACAGTGGTAATCAGGGTTTGACGACCTGCAATTTCTTTCACCTGATCAAGCAGGTCAGCCGCCTGGAAGCTCGCCAATTTCTGGTTTAACTGTTCAATCTGCTTTTGTAGGCTTGAAGCTGTTTCAACAATCGCTTCAACTTTTTCTACAGTTTGATCTTTTTGCGCTTTCAATAAAGCATTGATCGTCTGAATATCAGCTTCAGCTTTTTGAACAACTTCAAGTGCTTTTGTACCTGTTACGGCTTCAATACGGCGAACACCAGCTGCTACACCACCTTCAGAAGTGATTTTGAATAAACCAATATCACCTGTCCGCTTAACATGAATACCACCACAAAGCTCGATAGAGAAGTTTTTCTCTTCAATAATAGAACCCATAGAAAGTACGCGAACTTCTTCACCATACTTTTCACCAAAAAGCATCATTGCGCCTTTGGCTTTCGCTGATTCAATATCAAGTAATTCAGTGCTTACTGCCGTATTGGCAATCACTTCAGCATTAACTAAACGCTCAATCTGTTGCAATTGTTCAAATGAAACAGGTTGGTCATTGGCAAAGTCAAAACGTAAAATATCACTCGCAACCAAAGAACCTTTCTGCTGAACATGCTCACCCAGAATTTGACGCAAAGCGGCATGTAAAAGGTGGGTTGCAGAGTGGTTACGTGCGGTTGCGGCACGAATGTCTGCTTTAACTGTTGCTTCAACGTTTTGAGTCGCTTTTAGGCTACCCATAGTGACGATACCTTGGTGTACAAAAGCACCACCAGATTTTTTAGTATCTTGAACTTCAAAAATACCCGTATCGTTCTTGAAGATACCTGTGTCACCAATTTGACCACCGCTTTCAGCATAGAAAGGGGTCTGGTTTAATACGATCAGTGCTTCATCACCTTCGTTGATTTCATCAACCTGCACGCCATCTTTATAGATCGCAACAATTTGACCTTGGCCTTGAGTTGCGTCATAGCCATCAAACTGGGTTTCGCCCTCAACTTTGACAATGCTGTTGTAGTCAACTGCAAACTTGCCTGCATCACGCGCACGTTGACGTTGTGCTGCCATTTCCACTTCGAAACCAGCTTCATCAATGGTCAGGTCACGTTCACGCGCAATATCAGCGGTTAAGTCGGTCGGGAAGCCGTAAGTATCATAAAGTTTAAATACAGTTTCACCTGGGATGACATTGCCTTTTAGTTGAGCCAATTCACCTTCAAGTAATTTCAGGCCTTGTTCAAGTGTTTTCGCAAATTGCTCTTCTTCTTTCAGCAGTTGCGCTTCAATTCGTGCTTGCTGTGCAGCAAGTTCTGGATAAGCATCGCCCATCACTTCAATCAGAGGTTGCAACATCTTGTAAAAGAATGAACCAGTCGCACCGAGCTTGTTACCATGACGTACGGCACGACGAATGATACGACGCAACACATAACCACGACCTTCATTTGAAGGATTAACACCGTCAGCAATCAAGAATGAGCATGAACGTGCATGATCTGCAATGACTTTTAAAGAAGCTGGGTATTCAACTGGTTTATTTTGAGCTTTCGCTTCAGCTTCAATTGCGGTGGTATCCAAACCAATGATGTCAGCTGCTGCTTTTAATAAGTGCTGGAACAGGTCAATTTCGTAGTTTGAATTGACATGTTGCAGAACCGCAGAAATACGCTCCAAACCCATACCTGTATCAACAGAAGGCGCTGGAAGAGGGTGCATCACACCATCCGCAGTACGGTTGAACTGCATGAAAACGTTGTTCCAGATTTCAATGAAACGGTCGCCATCTTCTTCAGGTGTTCCTGGTAAGCCACCCCAGATGTGGTCGCCATGATCATAGAAGATTTCAGAACATGGACCACAAGGACCTGTATCGCCCATTGCCCAGAAGTTATCAGAGGCGTATTTGCCACCTTTGTTATCGCCAATACGGATGATACGTTCAGCATCGATTCCGATTTCTTTGTTCCAGATATCAAATGCTTCATCATCGGTATGATAAACCGTGACATATAAACGATCTTTCGGTAAGCCTAACCATTGTTCGCTGGTTAAAAATTCCCAAGCAAATTTCAGTGCATTTTCTTTAAAATAATCACCGAAAGAAAAGTTACCTAACATTTCAAAGAAAGTATGATGACGTGCGGTATAACCTACATTGTCGAGGTCATTGTGTTTGCCGCCTGCACGTACACATTTTTGAGATGAAACAGCACGAACATAATCACGCTTTTCTAAACCTAAGAAACAATCTTTAAACTGGTTCATACCAGCATTGGTAAACAGTAAAGTTGGGTCGTTGGCAGGAACGAGAGAACTCGAAGCAACACGTGTATGCCCTTGCGATTCGAAGTAACGCAAAAATGCTTCACGGATTTCAGCGGATGTCATAAAACGAGTACTCACAACCAAGCGTCCATAATTTTGAAAGTGCTAAATTATAGCGGAAAATGTGTGCCCGACCAACGATTTTACAAGTAATCTTAGATAAAACTGTGTTTAGGCTAAAAATCTATATTCAATGCTGGCTTGCATGTTTTACCATATAACATAGAAAAGATGATGTTTTGATGAATTAAGGGCACCACATGCAACGTATCGCGATTAATGGATTTGGCCGAATTGGCCGCAATGTGCTACGGGCATGGTTTGAAAATCCCAAACAATTTCAGTTTGAAATTGTCGCAATTAACGATATTGCTGATGTTCGGACATTGGCTCATTTATTTAAGTATGACACCACACACGGGCGTTTTGCAGGTCAGGTTGAAATCCAGATAGAAGATGAACAGATTTTCTTGAATATTCAGTCCAATCAGCGTCAATTAAAACTACAGGTTTTTAAACAGGTACAACCTGAGTTATTACCTTGGGCGGCTTTAAAAATAGATGTGGTACTGGAATGTACAGGATTGTTTCGTTCCAGAGCCGATGCAACCCGTCATATACAGGCAGGAGCAAAGCGGGTGATTATTGGGGCAGCGCCTTTTGACTCTGTTGATGCCGCAATTGTCTATGGTGTCAATCATGCCGAAGTCAAAGCCACGGACCAGATTATTTCCAGTGTGTCCTGTACCACACAGGCTTTGGTGCCATTGGTGAAAATTATTGATGATGCCTTTGGAATTGAAACAGCGCTGATGACTGAAATCCATGCGGTGACTGCGGATCAGTCGGTGCTGGATCACGCCCATCGTGATTTGCGCCGTGCCCGTGCATCGGGACAGAACATTATTCCTACCACATCCAGTGCTTTGGGTGCATTAAAACAGGTGATGCCGAAAATGGAAAACCGTATTGATGGTTATTCCATTCGTGTCCCTACAATTAATGTTGCAGCGATTGACCTGACTTTTATTTCCCAGTCACCTATTACCGTGCATAAAGTCAATGAAGTCCTGACTAAGGCTGCGAAATTTCACTATGCCCAGATTATGCAGGTCACAGATGAAGATCTTGTTTCAAGCGACTTTAACCACTCACCATATTCCTTAATTGTAGATTTAACCCAGACCATGGTCGTCGGACATCAGGCCAAGGTCTTTGCATGGTATGATAATGAATGGGGATATGCCAATCGCTTACTTGATTTATGTGAATCATTTGATTCGAAAAATATTAAATAAATAACAACGGATTTGGAGAACGGAATGATATTAATATTGATTTGGGGTTTTATTGGTCTGTTATTGATTGCAGTTACTTTCTTGTTTTGGTTTCAGTTTAAAAATAAACAGCAACCTGCTGTTGATCCGCAAGTATTGTATCTGGAAGAAAAAGTTCTACATCTGGAATCCCACCTTAAAAAGAGTCTGGAAATTATGCAGGACCTAGCAAAGAAAATGCATGTCCAGCAAGAAGTGCTGGATCGGACTGTTGCAAACATTGCGGCGTTGGAAAAGCAAAATGTTGAGTTGGTCAATGTTTTGGAAGTGGTTGTTAAAAATGGGAAAAATATGCCCTAAATTTGTCCCCCTTGAATAAGGGGTTGATAAATTAGTATGTATAACTATTTGTTTTTATTAAATATTTTGATGCAAATTTAAGAAAAATAAGCAATATATTCCAATACATAAAACCTATAAAAAACAATTATTAATTTTTGTTGGGTGGTTAAATATTTTTTAACCATCCGTTTTGATTGCAATTCCACTTGATGTGTATCTAGAACGCTCATTATGATGAATTTGTGCTTCATAAAGTATTGATCGAAAAACACATAGGGGTGTCTGATAATGAATAAAACAACTTTAAAACGTACGGCAATATGCTCAGCTTTATTGAGTGCCGTTGTCATGGTTGCGGGATGTAATGATGATGACAACTCATCCAGTAATAATTCTGGACAGCAACAAACGACAACCGAAAAGCTTACAGGTACCGTTGCAACTGGAGCTGCTCTGGCTGGTGCGAATGTTGAAGTGGTCAATAAAAATGGCACAACTAAATCAGTTGTTGCGGGGGCAGATGGTAAATTCAGTATCGATGTTGAAAAGGGAGCACCTTATTTATTAAAGGCAACTAAAGGTACTGGTGAATCCCAAGTTACCCTATATTCTTATGCTTCGGCTGCTGGTAATGTCAATGTAACCCAATTAACCACACAGGCAATTTTGGCTGCCAACAAAGCGGATGAAAAACGTGATTACAACTCATTGGCAGAAATTTATACCAATTGGGCAAAACTGACTAAAGACAGTACTAGTGATGAAATAAATGCTGCTATTGATAAAGCCGCAAAAGAAGTTGTTGCGAACTTAAAGACCGTATTTGATGCAAATATAGATACGAGTAAAGGTTATCCAAACATTTTTAAAACTGCGTTTAATGCAGATTCTACTGGTCTGGACAAGGTTCTGGATCAAGTTAAGATTAATGGTTTGAATAGTAAATGTACGGGTATTGGTAGCACATATAGTTGTAATGTGCAGTACGTCGTCAATGGGCAAAACTTTGCATGGAATTATAGTGTTGATACAACAGGTCTAAATGTCGTTGTTGATCTAGGAAATAATCCAAATATCCCTTCAGGAAATTATAATTTGAATGTTACAACTTCTGTGATGGGGCAAGGTGCAACAGTAACAGTGAAGAATGTTCCAAAACCAGCTAATCAAAATGAATTCTGTGGTTCTAATGATGTCACAGCACAATTACCAAATGGTCAGTTTAAGATTAATAGCTGTAGCTTTAATGGTACGGTAGGTAATATCAATGCGACAGTAAATGCAAACGGTTTCAGTGTTACCTATGATGTGAAGTATGAGTATAGCCCAGCATAATCAAATTTAAAAAACTTGGAATTGATTTTAGGCAATCATTTTGGTTGCCTATTTTTATGCGGGATTTACTAAAATTCTCAGGTGCATCATAGAAATCTTCATGTTACACTACGCTGAATCGGGCATTCACCCGATTTTTTTATGTGGTTGCTTTTTATGTGGATGCCTCCACGTTGAACAGATTTTAGGTTTGAAACATGACCATTTCAGAGACATGGTTGCTCCCTGACGGGGTAGCAGATGTATTACCCGAACAAGCGCAAATGGTTGAAACCCTGCGACGGGAAGCTTTAGATTTCCTCGCTGTTCGAGGATATCAACTGGTATACACTCCATTTATTGAATACATCGAATCGTTGTCTTCACTTTCAGAATCCAATCAAGATTTAGACTTGGTCACCTTTAAGGTGATTGACCAGCTTTCAGGTCGCCTGCTTGGTGTGCGTGCGGATATGACACCGCAAGTTGCACG
>NZ_DDAH01000119.1:0-10810 GCF_002333245.1 Acinetobacter sp. UBA2063 | reverse complement strand
TAGGTCGGGGAGGATGTCAAGATTAAGTCAAATAATAAAAACAAATATAAATCGGGTAGTTGCTTTATTTTTAGGCATTCTGCGTGGTGTTTGTGCGAAATTTGTAGTGAATCTTTAACTTTGGTCGATATAAGGTGCAACTTTTAGAAAAAGGGCGGTATATTAGAATATAATTGAATGTGTGTATTTCGCTGGTTTATGAATGGTATGTGTCAAAAAAATCAATTCAGACTTGATTACATGATAGGATTTCACCCAGTAAATGAAAGCAAAAAATAAGCATATTCCTGATGTTATCTAAAAGTAACATTGCATGAATTTATGCAAATTACTTTTAAAAAGTCAATTTAGAAAAGTTAAAAAATTATTTAATTTTTCTAAAATGATTTGCAAAAAATTGCTCGATTTCATCGAGTATGAAAATGAGTTATGTGCTTTGAATTGAAAGTGCATGGCTCATTTGTTACATCAAAGGGAATACTCCTGATGTGTAGTAATAATGTCTCAGGGTTGGATGATCTTGGGTAGTAGTGTCTCGTTACCAATTTGACGCTATGAATCATGGGTATGCTTAAAAGGCAACCTGTATTATTTTTTGCAATAGGAAATGGGTCCAAAAATGCAAGAAGTTGCTGACGCACTGCGTCTTGACACTGAACTTTCCGCTGATAGTGCAGCGTATATTGAAGAGCTTTACGAACAGTACCTAACTTCTCCAACCTCAGTGTCAGAGGATTGGCGTGAATATTTCGATAAATACCCTAAAGGTGATCAACCACACGGCAGTGTGCGCGAGCAATTCCTCCTTTTGGGTCGTAATTCAAACCGAGTTCAACCTGTTGTACAAAGCACTGTAAGTACAGAACATGAGCGTCGTCAAATTGGTGTATTACAACTGATCGCTGCTTACCGCAACCGTGGTCATCAAAAAGCCAAACTTGATCCATTAGGTCTTGCGAAACGCGAAGAAGTTCCAGATCTTGATTTATCTGCACATGGTTTAACTAAATCTGATTTAGATACTGTATTTAATACAGGTAACCTCGCGATTGGCAAAGCAGAAGCGACATTGGCTGAAATGGTTGAGGCAATGGAGGCTATCTACTGTGGATCAATTGGTGCAGAGTATATGCACATTGTTGACACTAAGGAAAAACGCTGGATTCAGCAACGTTTAGAGGGTGCGCGCGGTAAATTCAATTTCAGCGCTGATCAGAAAAAAGGCTTTCTGGAGCGTTTGACGGCTGCTGAAGGTCTGGAAAAGTATCTGGGTAATAAATTTGTTGGCGCGAAGCGTTTTGGTGTTGAAGGCGGTGAGTCCTTTATTCCAATGGTCAACGAAATCATTCAGCGTGCAGGTAGTGTAGGCTGTAAAGAAGTTGTGATCGGGATGCCACACCGTGGTCGTCTTAATCTGCTTGTCAACATTATGGGTAAAAACCCTGCCGACCTTTTTGGTGAGTTTGAAGGCAAAAGCCTGCACAAAAAAGGTTCTGGCGATGTGAAGTATCATCAGGGCTTCTCTTCAAATGTAATGACACCAGGTGGTGAAGTGCATTTGGCACTGGCATTTAACCCATCGCACCTTGAGATTGTGGGACCTGTGGTTGAAGGTTCGGTGCGTGCGCGTCAGGTTCGCCGTAAGGATATCGGTGGTGATGATGTTTTACCATTGATTGTTCATGGTGATGCGGCGTTTGCAGGTCAGGGTGTGAACATGGAAACTTTCCAGATGTCACAGACTCGTGGCTATACGGTTGGTGGTACTGTTCATATTATTGTGAACAATCAGGTTGGTTTTACCACTTCTGATCCACGTGATGCCCGTTCTACCGAATACTGTACCGATGTTGCAAAAATGATTCAGGCACCGATCTTCCATGTCAATGGGGATGATCCTGAAGCTGTAATTTTTGCGACTCAAATCGCCCATGACTTCCGTCATGAGTTCCGTAAAGATGTTGTCATTGATCTGTTCTGTTATCGCCGCCGTGGTCATAATGAAGCGGATGAACCATCCGCAACACAGCCATTGATGTATCAGATCATTAATAAAAAAGCCACCACGCGTACACTTTATGCTGATCAGTTGGTTCAACAGCAAATTCTTGATCGTGCAAGTGCAGACAGAATGGTTGAGGATTACCGCGCTGACCTTGAAGCAGGCAATCATGTTGCGAACGCATTGGTGACTCAGCCGAACAAGAAGATGTTTGTGGACTGGTCTCCATATCTGGGTCATGAATATACTGATATTTGGGACACATCATTTAATATTGATCGTTTGAAAGAACTGGGGAAAACCTTAAATACTTTGCCTGAAGGTTTCGTATTGCAGCGTCAGGTTCAGAAAGTCATTGATGATCGGATGAAAATGCAAACGGGTGAAATGCCACTCAATTGGGGAGCTGCTGAGACACTGGCATACGCAACCTTGCTGGATGATGGCTTCCTTGTGCGTATCACAGGTGAAGATGTGGGGCGTGGTACTTTCTCTCACCGCCATGCGAAACTACATAACCAAGTTGATGGTTCTGTTTACATCCCGTTGTGTCACATTAAAGAAAATCAGCCACGTGTTGCGGTGTATGACTCTTTATTATCAGAAGAAGCTGTGCTTGCTTTTGAATATGGTTATGCAACCACTCTACCGAAAAGCTTGATCGTTTGGGAAGCACAATTTGGTGACTTCGCAAACTGTGCGCAAGTCGTGATTGACCAATTCATTGCTTCTGGTGAAACCAAGTGGGAGCGCGTATGTGGTTTAACTATGTTGTTACCACATGGTTATGAAGGTCAGGGACCAGAGCATTCATCTGCACGTCTGGAGCGTTTCTTACAGCTATGTGCTGAAGACAACATGCAGGTGATGACACCAACAACACCAGCACAGATTTTCCATGCGCTACGCCGTCAGGCGGTTCGTCCAATTCGTAAGCCCTTGATTGTCATGTCACCAAAATCATTGTTGCGTCATAAGCTTGCAACCTCGACTTTAGATGAGTTGGCAAATGGTTCATTCCAGACTGTGATTGATGAAATTGATAACATCAATAAAGCTGATGTGACGCGTTTAGTCCTTTGTGGCGGTAAGGTTTATTACGATTTACTGGAAAAACGTCGTGAGCTTGGTTTGGATCATATTGCGATTGTTCGTATCGAACAGTTGTATCCATATCCAGAACAGCGTTTAGCTGAAGTCATGGCTCAGTATCCAAACATCCAGGAACTTGTCTGGGCGCAGGAAGAACCGAAGAATCAGGGCGCCTGGTTATTTATCGTTCCTCGTCTATACGAAGATGTTCTTAAATCTGGTAAACAAATTCGCATTAGCTATGCAGGCCGTGAAGCATCTGCCGCACCTGCCTGTGGCTCACCATACTTGCATGCAAAACAACAAGCTCAGCTCGTCAATGACGCACTAGCAATTGAAGCTGAACAATCAGGAGATTCTCAATAATGGCAACCGAAATTAAAGCACCGGTATTTCCAGAGTCAGTTGCTGATGGTACGATCGCAACCTGGCACAAGAAAGTAGGTGAACCTGTATCACGTGATGAAGTGATCTGTGACATTGAAACCGATAAAGTTGTTTTAGAAGTGGTTGCTCCAGCTGACGGTAGTTTAGTTGCAATCATCAAAAATGAAGGGGACACTGTTTTATCTGATGAAGTGATCGCACAGTTTGAGGCGGGTGCTGTTTCTGGTGCTGCCGATACTCAGGCAGTGCAAAGTGCAGCGCCTGCTCAGGTGCAGCAGGCTGTTGAAAATACTCAAGCAGGTGCGGCACCAGTAGTTGCCGTGCAGGATCAGGCTCCTGCTGTTCGTAAGGCATTGTCTGAAACAGGTATTAATGCGGCTGATGTACAGGGTACAGGTCGTGGTGGTCGCATCACGAAAGAAGATGTTGCCAGCCATCAGGCTAAACCTGCTGCATCAGTTCAACCATTAAGCGTGGCTGTAGGCGAACGTATCGAGAAACGTGTTCCTATGACTCGTTTACGTAAGCGTGTTGCTGAGCGTTTATTGGCAGCTACACAACAGACTGCAATGTTGACAACGTTCAACGAAGTGAACATGAAGCCAATCATGGAAATGCGTAAGCAATATAAAGATGCTTTTGAAAAGCGTCATGGTGCGCGTTTAGGCTTTATGTCTTTCTTTGTTAAGGCTGCCACTGAAGCGTTAAAACGTTATCCAGCGGTTAATGCATCGATTGATGGTGATGATATCGTTTATCACGGTTTCTATGACATTGGTGTAGCGGTTTCTTCTGACCGTGGTCTGGTTGTGCCAATTCTCCGTGATACTGACCGTATGAACTATGCCGAAGTTGAGAATGGCATTGCTGGTTATGCTGCGAAAGCACGTGAAGGCAAGTTGTCAATTGAAGAAATGACGGGTGGTACATTCACGATTACCAATGGTGGTACATTCGGTTCATTGCTTTCAACTCCTATTTTAAACCAGCCACAAACTGCGATTTTGGGTATGCATAAAATCCAGGAACGTCCTATGGCGGTGAATGGTCAAGTTGAAATCTTGCCAATGATGTATTTAGCGCTTTCTTATGACCACCGTTTAATCGATGGTAAAGAAGCTGTCGGTTTCTTGGTAACAATCAAAGAATTGTTAGAAGAACCAGCTAAACTCATTCTTGACCTTTAATACTAGAAATATATCTCCCATATAAAGTAATCCTTTATATGGGACTTTGGAGATAAAAATGTCTCAACAATTTGATCTTGTTGTTATTGGCGGTGGCCCAGGTGGTTATGAAGCGGCAATTCGTGCGGCTCAACTTGGCTTTAAAGTTGCGTGTATCGAAAAACGTATTCACAAAGGTAAGCCATCTTTGGGTGGTACCTGTCTAAATGTGGGCTGTATCCCATCTAAAGCACTGCTTGACTCTTCCCAACGCTATGAAGCAACCGTTCACGAACTTGCTGAACATGGTATCACCACAGGTGAAGTTAAATTTGATCTAGACACTTTGTTGGCACATAAAGACAAAGTTGTAGATCAATTGACGGGTGGTGTTGCGCAATTACTGAAAGGTAATGGTATCGAGTGGTTACAAGGTACTGGTAAATTACTTGCAGGTAAAAAAGTAGAATTCACACCGTTTGAAGGTGATGTACAGGTTTTAGAGCCTAAATATGTGATTCTTGCGACTGGTTCGGTTCCTGTAAATATTCCTGTTGCTCCTGTAGATCAAGACATTATTGTTGATTCTACTGGTGCTTTAGAATTCCCAGAAGTGCCTAAGCGTCTTGGTGTCATTGGTGCAGGTGTTATCGGTTTAGAGTTGGGTTCAGTATGGCGCCGTCTTGGTTCAGAAGTTGTTGTGTTTGAAGCATTAGATGCGTTCTTACCAATGGCGGACAAAGCATTGGCGAAAGAATATCAAAAAATCTTGAAAAAACAGGGTTTAGATATTCGTATCGGTGCCAAAGTTTCTGGCGCTGAAGCGAATGGCCGCGAAGTAACGGTTAAATATAACCAGGCTGGCGAAGACAAAGAACAGGTTTTTGACAAGTTAATTGTTTGTGTAGGTCGTAAAGCCTATGCGGAAGGTTTATTGGCAGAAGATTCAGGCATTAAACTGACTGATCGTGGTTTGGTTGATGTTAATGATCAGTGCCAGACATCTGTTGAAGGTGTTTATGCGATTGGTGACTTGGTACGCGGTCCAATGCTTGCACATAAGGCAATGGAAGAGGGTGTAATGGCAGTGGAGCGTATCCACGGTCATGCTGCTCAAGTGAACTATGACACCATCATCAGCATAATCTATACCCATCCAGAAGCAGCTTGGGTGGGCTTAACTGAAGAGCAAGCCAAAGAAAAAGGCCATGAAGTGAAAGCAGGCCAATTCCCGTTTGCGGTGAATGGTCGTGCATTGGCAGCTGGTGATACGGCTGGTTTTGTGAAATTCGTTGCTGATGCGAAAACAGACCGTCTTTTAGGTATGCACGTTGTGGGTCCTAATGCATCTGATATCGCACACCAAGGCATGATTGCGCTTGAGTTTGTTTCTTCTGTGGAAGACTTGCAATTGATGACTTTCGGTCATCCAACATTCTCTGAAGTGGTGCATGAAGCCGCTTTAGCTGTAGATGGGCGTGCGATTCACGCGATTCAGCGTAAACGTAAGTAAACAAAAAGTGTGGTTCGCCACACTTTTTTAAATGATGGTGATTGGTTTTATAAGGCAATCATTTACTCAATATGTAGCAGTCTGGTTTTAAGAATATTTAGGCTGTACCACAATAAACAACATAGTAGGTAACTAAATGAACTTACATGAGTATCAAGCTAAAGCGTTATTAAAAAAATATGGCATGCCAGTACAAGAAGGTATTTTGGCAACAAATGCAGATGAAGCCGTTGCTGCGTTTGAACAGCTTGGTGGTAAATTCGCTGTAATGAAAGCGCAGGTTCATGCAGGTGGCCGTGGTAAGGCTGGCGGCGTTAAAGTTGCGAAATCAAAAGAAGATGTAATCGAATTTGCAAACAACATCATTGGCACTCGTCTTGTAACGTATCAAACAGATGCAAGTGGCCAGCCAGTGAACAGCATTATTGTTGCTGAAGACGTTTATCCAGTTGAGCGTGAGCTTTACTTGGGTGCGGTAGTAGATCGTTCTAGCCGTCGTATCACTTTCATGGCTTCTACCGAAGGTGGTGTAGAAATCGAGAAAGTTGCAGAAGAAACGCCAGAAAAAATTATCAAGGTTGAAGTTGATCCACTCGTTGGCTTACAACCATTCCAAGCGCGCGAAGTTGCGTTTGCTTTAGGTTTGAAAGACAAGCAAATCGGTCAATTTGTAAAAATCATGTCTGCTGCTTATCAGGCATTTGTAGAAAATGATTTTGCATTATTTGAAATCAATCCACTTTCGGTTCGTGAAAATGGCGAGATTTTATGTGTAGATGCAAAAGTTGGTATCGACTCTAATGCGCTTTACCGTTTACCAGAAGTTGCTGCTTTACGTGACAAATCGCAAGAGAATGAGCGTGAATTAAAAGCATCTGAATTTGACCTTAACTATGTTGCTTTAGAAGGTAACATCGGTTGTATGGTGAATGGTGCGGGTCTTGCAATGGCAACGATGGATATCATCAAACTTTATGGTGGTCAGCCTGCAAACTTCCTTGACGTTGGTGGCGGTGCAACCAAAGAGCGCGTAATCGAAGCGTTCAAAATCATCCTTGCTGATACGTCTGTTCAAGGTGTTTTAATCAACATTTTCGGTGGTATCGTACGTTGTGACATGATTGCTGAAGCAATTATTGCAGCGGTTCAAGAAGTAAATGTCACTGTACCCGTTGTTGTTCGTTTAGAAGGGAACAACGCTGAGTTGGGTGCGAAATTACTTGATGAATCTGGTTTGAAATTAATTTCTGCGAACGGTTTATCTGATGCCGCAGAAAAAGTTGTAGCTGCAGTTAAGGCGTAAGGGGAGTATCAATCATGAGCGTATTAATTAATAAAGACACTAAAGTATTGGTACAGGGTTTTACTGGTAAAAACGGTACTTTCCACTCTGCACAAGCTTTAGACTACGGTACAAAAGTTGTGGGTGGTGTTACTCCAGGGAAAGGCGGTACGACTCACCTTGACCTACCAGTATTCAACACAATGAAAGAAGCTGTACGTGAAACAAATGCAGATGCATCTGTTATCTATGTACCAGCTCCATTCGTTTTAGATTCGATCGTTGAAGCGGTTGATTCAGGTGTTGGCTTAATTGTTGTGATCACTGAAGGTGTTCCAACCATCGACATGCTTAAAGCTAAACGTTACTTAGAAACTAACGGTAACGGTACGCGTTTAGTTGGTCCTAACTGTCCAGGCGTGATCACTCCAGGTGAATGTAAGATTGGTATTATGCCTGGCCATATCCACCAACCAGGTCGTATTGGTATCATCTCACGTTCTGGTACATTGACTTATGAAGCTGTTGCTCAAACAACCAAGCTTGGTTTAGGTCAGTCTACTTGTATCGGTATCGGTGGTGACCCAATCCCAGGTATGAACCAGATTGAAGCGCTTCAATTGTTCCAGGACGATCCAGATACTGATGCAATCATCATGATCGGCGAGATTGGTGGTACAGCGGAAGAAGAAGCTGCTGAATTCATCAAATCTAACGTGACTAAACCAGTTGTAGGTTATATCGCTGGTGTAACTGCACCGAAAGGTAAGCGTATGGGTCACGCAGGTGCGATCATTTCTGGTGGTAAAGGTACAGCAGAAGAGAAATTCGCTGCATTTGAAAAAGCAGGTATGGCTTACACGCGTAGCCCTGCAGAGCTTGGTTCAACCATGCTACAAGTTTTGAAAGAGAAAGGTTTGGCGTAATTCGTTGATTTTAATCTTTAAAGAACCCTGATGAAAACATCAGGGTTTTTTATTGTCATTTAATAAGTCTCAGTTTGAGGATATAAAACACTTACTCCGCTTTTGGTTTCAATCCTTGAGTTAAACCATTAATATCACCACCTTGTAAGCCAAGTTCACTCATTAAGCTATCAATCAAAGGGGCTTGTGAACGATAGCGTAGGGCGCTATTCACAACCTGATCAGACAAAGAGGTTTGGGTGTTTTCAACTGTTTCACCTGATACAGAACCACCTGCAAAACCATTTAAACCATTGACCTGTAAAATCTTGATGTCATCAATATTTTCCATTGGTTTAACGCTTTCACGGATAATTTCAGGTAAGTGTTTGAGCAAGGCTAAACGAATTTGCATTTCCACCTGTTCAGCAGAAAGGGTATTGGCTGCTTCATTCACTGCCCGAGCACCCTCTGCATCGACTTGATATTGTTTCTCCAATGCCTGAGCAAGCAGGATTTTGGCATCCGCTTCACCTTTGGCTTTTAAACGTACTTTTTCAGCCTCGGCTTCTGCACCAATTCGTATTGCCTCGGCTTCATCAGCAGCCGCTTTTTTACCTGCATCGGCAGCAACGGTAATGGCAATTGCTTCTTTTTCAGCGGTTTGTTTAGCAGCAACCAGTTCAACCGCTTTTTGACGTTCCGCACGTTGTGTTTCACGCACAGTCACAACTTCTTCCTCGGCTTTTACTGCTTCGGCGCGGGCTTTATCTGCTTGGGCTTTGGCTTCTGATTCGGCACGGGACTTTTCTGCAATAGCAATGGCACGATCCTGCTCTGCAAGTTCAATGGTTTTCTTCTGCTCAACCTGCGCTTTTTGAATGAGCTGAGCTTTCTGGATATTTTCATTTTCCACATCACGAGCCGAAGCAATACGTTTGATTTCAACTTCACGTTCAGCAGCAATACGGGCTTCTTCTGCTTCACGCTTTTTAGCTGCTTCCTGCGCTGCAATTTCAGCACTTTGTTCCGCTTTACGAATTGAGATTTCACGTTCCTGTTGGAGCTTGGCATATTCCTCTTCACGAGAAATTTGTAGCCTTGCCTGTTCAGCTTGCAGATTTTTTGCACGAATCGCCAGGTCAGCATCCTGCTCAATGTCGTTACGCTTTTTACGGCGATCTTCAATGGTTTCGGTCAACTTGGTTAAACCTTCAGCATCAAAGGCATTTTGTGGGTTAAAGAACTTAAAGCTGGTTTGATCTAAACCAGTCAATGAAACGGTTTCAAGCTCTAAACCATTTTTAGACAAATCTTCTGATACCACCTGTTGAACTTTCTGTACGAAATCAACACGCTTTTCATGCAGTTCTTCCATCGCCATTTCAGCGGCAACGGCACGTAGGGAATCAACAAATTTGCCTTCAACCAAGTCTTTCAATTCCTGAGGCGACATGGTTTTACGACCTAGCGTTTGTGCCGCAGTTGCAATGGATTCACCTGTTGGTTTTACCCGAACATAAAACTCAGCCATGACATCCACCCGCATACGGTCACGGGTAATCAGTGCCTGATCAGCAGCACGTTTGACTTCCAGACGCAAGGTGTTCATGTTTACAGGAATAATTTCATGCAATACAGGCAGAACGATTGCCCCGCCATTTAAAATCACTTTCTCCCCACCAAAACCTGTACGCACAAAAGACACTTCCTTGCTGGAACGTGTGTACAGGCGAGCAATAATAATCCCTATAAAAATCAGTGCCGCAAAAATAACACCTGTAATAATTAAAATTTCAGTCAATGCTGAATTAAACATTTAAATGCCCTCGTATCATCAATATAAAAATTAAACCGAAATTGCCTGAAAACCAATCTTGGTTCTCTGCGTCAAAATAACCTCTTGTCCTTGCTGAAAAACAATGTCGAGTTCTGGTTCAACCAAAACATAATGGGTTTGACCAAACTGGTCTTTCACTTTGGCCTGTGCAGGGGAGTTGGGTTTAGCATCCCCTAAAATGATTTGGGCTGTCCTACCGATCAAGTCTTCACTATAAATAACCGTGGTTTCATCTTTGGGAATAATCCTGGCGATGAGCGCAGCACTGATACGCACGACAGGCATACACAGAAACACACAGGCAGGTGCAATAATCCATGCAGACAGGTAATTTTCGGTTAGGTGGAAGAAGATATCCTGAATGATCAGGCCCGTTAGTGCATATACAGTTAAGAAAATAATGAGCCAGATCAGTAAGGGAACCTTGCTTAAATACAGCCATTCCAATAACTGGGTAAAGAGATTCTCTGGATGATCCACTCCGACATCGGCATGGTCTACATCGGTGAGGCTATCTGGTAAAAACTGTTCGAGAAAACTTGAGCTACCCCCAAACAGCAGCAAGATGAATTCAAGTACGCCAATAAACAGGCATAGCATTAAAGCAATACTAAAAACAATAT
>NZ_DDAH01000236.1:12527-12758 GCF_002333245.1 Acinetobacter sp. UBA2063 | reverse complement strand
ACGTGTTGCCAATATTCTTGCAAAAGAAGCAACGCCTGAAGGGGCTGTGGTTGAAGCGAATCTGGTTGAAGCGGCTGAAAAAGCGCTTTATGCAGAACTTCAAGCATTGACACCAGTGGTTCAGCCTTTACTTGCTGCACGTAACTATACAGAAGCGTTGTCTAAGCTTGCTGCACTTCGTGCGCCAATCGATGCCTTCTTTGAAGGTGTAATGGTCATGGCAGATGATGG
>NZ_DDAH01000236.1:9992-12356 GCF_002333245.1 Acinetobacter sp. UBA2063 | reverse complement strand
GTCATGGCAGATGATGCAGAGTTAAAAGCCAACCGTTTACGTTTATTGGCTCAGTTGCGTGATTTATTCACAGCGATTGCAGATGTAAGTGTATTGCAGGGTTAGATGTAAAGCACCCTGTTTAAAGAACAGGGTGCTTTTAATATTTCAAATAATATTATTTTCTCTACTCTTTAGAATTTGTTCAGATTACAATACATTAACAAATAGCTTTTTATTTATTATAAGTAAGTGACATGCAAGAAAGCGTTTTTCATGGGACTAAGAATTCAGCAAAAGATAGAATTCTAAAGGAAAATTTTAAAAAAAGTGAGGCTACAAATGATTGGCTTGGAAGTGGTGTTTATTTTTTTACAGAGGGCATTGGGTGTCCAATTGAACATGCAAGAAATTGGTGCAAGTATAAAAAAGGATTCCGTGAGCATGAAATTAGTATTTTAAAGGTTAATTTACATATTGATGATGAACATCTGTTAGACGTAACAGATTACAATGGAATAGAAGAGTTTAATTCGTTAAGAAGCGAACTATTACAAAAGCATAATTCCGAATTCCCCTCTGACCGAATATTCTCTGAAGACAACAAGAGAATTTGGGACATGATTGCCGATCTTTTAGATTTACATGCCGTATTAAATCATTTATATATATGTAAAATTGCCAGCAATGCATATGAACGAAATATAGAATTAAAATCTAACGTTCCGAACAGTACTGTCTTGTGTGTTAAAAAAGATGGTATAATTAATCTACAAGATATAAGTGTCTTGTAAGTCAAGGGGAAACATAATGACTACTAGCAGACTTGAGCGTGCTATAGCAAGACTTCACTCAATGAATCATGAGGAATATGCTAATTTTTTAAAAAAGCATACCAAATCAGATAATTGTGACGTAAGTTTTGCACACATTGATGATACTGCAATAGTTAATGGCACTCACTATACTTCAATAGCGTTTAATGAAATTATTTCTTCTTCTGATTGGGAAAACATCATTTCTTCTAAGATTGAAGAAATATATCAAATACAAACAATTAATTTTAACGATCAACAAAGGTTTGATGCTGTTTTTACAGCATCAAATCCTATTTCGCCAACACCTGATACTTATAAAGTTGCAGCCTAACAATGCAAATATCTCTTAAAACTTTTCATACTAGAAAATTAACTTTAAATACCATTATCGATGACTTTGTAAAAGAAAACTCTAATGACTTCGAGTTGTCATTAAGAGTAGGTATAGTTAATAGTGAAAGTAACATGGATGCTATCATTCAATTTTCAATTTCATTGAATGCTGAAAATAAATTCCAACTTGATTGCGATTATGAAGCTATTTTCCAAACAGATACAATCTTAAATGAAGAACTAGTAAAAACAGAAAAGTTTTTACATATTAATGCACCTGCAATTGCCTATCCGTATGTTAGAGCATTTATAAGCAATGTATTGCTAGTGTCAAATTTAGATCCAGCGATTCTTCCTGTAATTAATTTTCAAAAGTTATTTGAAAATAATATAAAAAGCATTTCTTAAGATAATGCTGCTTAAACTACAAATTATTCTACATACGTTAAACAATAATCACATATTCACTTTTACCATCATCCTAATAAGATATAAAAACTCGATTACGTATCGCTTAAAGGATAAAAGATGATGAAAAAAGTACCTTCACTGTGTTTAGTGACTGCACTGATCGCATCGTCTTCTCTCTGGGCAGCCGAAACAAATATAACTACAGCAAATACAAACACTGCAACGGCTGAAAAAACACTCCCTTATGGTGATAACCCTAGCCTCGGTCGTGTATTGCTGTATAAAACAGGCAAAGGCCTACAAAATCTTGGCGACTCAATTCAGGGTGCATCTGAAAACACCTCTCAGAAAATGAGTGAAAAGTGGAAAAGTACCAAGGAATACACTGCTGAGCAATCAGTCATTGTTCAGGAACAAACCGAAAAAGCCAAACAATATACTGCTAAAAAATGGCAGGACACCAAAGATGCCGTGGTTGGAACCAATGATGGCAATGTGCCTATTGAGCGTGCTGAACTGAGCCAACCTTCATCAAATTAATACGATTTAACAAGATTTACAGGAATGAATGAAACAATGACTATTACGCCTTTTAAAACCATTTTGCTTTCTTTAATCAGTAGTATTGGTTTCACTGCATGTTCTACATTATCCACCCAAACCAAGCCACCTTTGCAACAACTGCAACAGGTTCAGAACATTGATGCCCTACCCGATACCAAGACCAATGCCGCATCCTTAAATAAATATAAGGATCATTGCACGATCCAGTTTACAGGTTATTTTGATGGTGGTCAGAGCACGGAATCGTGGGAATTTAAAG
>NZ_DDAH01000236.1:0-9875 GCF_002333245.1 Acinetobacter sp. UBA2063 | reverse complement strand
AGGCAATCAGTTGAGTCGGGCTTTTTCTGAAACATATCAATATGTGCCGAATCGTTTATTCAATGCGACCACTGAAAAACCTGTATTAGATCAGAAAACGCGAAAAACCACAGTGTTTGATATTCAGAAACCTGAGGTAAAACAGAACTTTGAGAAGTTAAAAAGCCACTTTAACCAAACTGCTTTAGAACAGTGTGGCTAAGTTTGCCATCTCCATAATTTCTCTCCAGAGTGTTTTTAAGCTGTAATGTGCTTGTAAATTTTTGCTGAAATCCATACATTTCGGCTTTTTTGCCCGCTATGATGCAGTTGCGTTGATGAAGTACCCCCCAAACGGTACATCGCTTAAGGAAATCGCAATGAAGAAAATGATCAAAACAGCTATCTTGACAACAAGTATTCTCGCTTCTGCCTCTATTTTTGCACAAAACGTCGGGGTAAATGCCAATGTCGGTACCAATGCCAAAGTGGGTGCAAACTAGTCTTTTCAATTCAATCTAAAAAGCTCTCTGCGATTGTAGAGGGCTTTTTTACTTACGATTCAGCAAGATGTAGGTGAGTTTGCTCTTCTACATTATTTTCAACAAACTGACTTAACCCCTGTGCATCACAACTCAAGCTCAGTTGTTTATAACTGAGTTGATAAAATTCAGGATAGCGTTTAAAAATCAATAAAGACTGATCCAAAGCCAAAGCTTCACCGACTTTCACTAACTTATGAATCCCACGATCATTCATCGTCAAAACATAAGATTCTGCATTTAACTCAAGTTCAACAGCGGCATTCGCACTGACTTTCAATGGCAGCAAGTATTGTTGATTCGCCTGAATTGCTTCAGCGTTATAAGCCTCTAGCTTTAAACTGACTAAATTAAAAACCAACAATGTATTTTGAATCGTGCGAATGGTTGGCACTGAGCTGTCCATCTGTTGGATAAAATGCGGATGAATACCTAACTTCCGTAAATTTTGCTCAGTACCCTGTTGTAGATTAAATAACTGTTGAACCAATTTTTGCTTAAGAACAACATCAAAATAACGCTCATCTAATTCAAAATCGTTATTTTGCAAGATTCGCAATAAAGCCTGATGATGTTTGGTCAATAATGCATCTAATACATAGCGATAGTAGAACTTGCTTTGCTTTTTGACTTCCCTCACCCGTTTATAGAAATAGGTGATGTCAAAAGGCTGCTCAACAAAATCATTGAGTAATTGCGAACTTGCCAAAACCGAGAGTGCTTCATGCCCTGTAAAAGGCAAGTGAATCACATGCATATGTGGTAATAAGGGCTGTATTTTTAAGAAATGTTCTTTATCTTCTGCATAGTATGGATCATAGACAATGATGTATTCACGAGATGAATCCACTTCATCCGCCTGAATCTGCATATCCTGATGCAATGCGGCATCAAAAAATTCGGCATAACGACGATCATGAACCACATCAGGGTCTATCGAATATTGTGGTACAAAAGCAACGATTTTATGCATATTCAATAAATTAGAATATTTAATCGCGGCATAGCCCCCCATTGATCCACCGTAACCCACAATCTGCTTAAACTGAACTAAGATCGGCTGAATCTGTCGCTGCATCTCAAGCATGCTGCTTTTAGGAAACCAAGATTTCTGTTTTGGCATAATGCCAATCACATTGTATTGATATTTGAATAATGATTTTTCAGCATTAATCGACATGCCTTTGGCACGGCTAATCAGATCACCAAAAGAAATCACCAAAGTGTCACTTGAACCTGTTAAAAAAATAACGCGAATATGTTCATCTTCAAATACTATTTGCTTATCCATGCTCACACTAAAAAGTTGATCCTAGGCGGGTATCAAAAACGCATCAAATGAGGACTTTGCCAATTCATTATTGCGGAGTATCTTATTTTATAGAGATAAGACAGATTAAAAAGCGCAAAAAATGACACAATCCCTACATCCATCTGCGGCAAAAGGCTTCGGTTCAGGTGCTGAACTGTATCAGCAGGTCCGTCCCAGTTACCCGCAAGAAATAGCGATTTGGCTACAAGATCGCCTCCAGATAGGTGAAAGTTCCACTGTTATTGACCTCGGTTCTGGGACTGGCAAATTCTTACCTTACCTCATTCAAACTCAGGCAAAAGTGATTGCGGTGGAACCCGTGGCGGAAATGCTGCAACAGCTTCAACAGACCCATCGAACAGTTGAATGTGTACAGGCTTACAGTGACCAACTGCCTTTGCAAAATGAATCGGTTGATGCCATGGTTTGTGCCCAGTCTTTCCATTGGTTCTCAAACATTGAAACACTGACTGAAATGCATCGTGTATTAAAACCATCAGGACATCTAGGACTGGTCTGGAATCAACGCGATATTCAGGTAGATTGGGTCAGGGCATTGGCGGATGAAATTGGCCCATTTGAGGCGGACACCCCACGTTACCATAGTGAAAAATGGAAACAGGTATTTGAAAATAATGAATTATTTAGGTTTATTGGGTTAGATACATTTCAGTTGCTGCATCGGGGAACAGTCGAACAAGTGGTCAGCAAACGCCTGCTGTCCACCAGTTTTATTGCGGCAATGTCAGCACAGCATCAACAAAGACTTAAAGCAAGGTTTGAACAAATTGTATTTGATTTTACAGGCCTAAGCACACAAGATCAGATAGATTTTCCTTACACCACTTTTGCATATCATTTTCAGAAAACATCAAATTCATTATAGATCGAGTTGACCATGCCAAACATCAAAACAATATTTGCAATAAGCTGTGTACTCAGCACCGCCCTACTGCTCAGTGCCTGTAACAAGGACCAACCACCTGCCCCAAATAATGAAAAGCAAGGCAGTTCAGTCAACAATTCAATTGGCGAACTGAACCAGACACCCATCAAGCAATTCCCTGCCACGCCTGATGATGGTCATGACATTGCCATTCTGGAAGATTATGACCAGCGTTTTACCGCAATGAGTGACAGTATGGAAATCGAGTTGGCGAAAATGAAAGAGGCCAATACGCTGACACCAGAATTTGAACAGCAGCGCCAGAAAGATAATATCCACTCTGCATTGACGATGCTAAAAGAGCTGGAATTAAAAACCGAGCAAGGTCGCTATATTCAGGGTGTGTTGTCGGATTACTGGCAGAATCAGGCCAAAGCTCTGGAACAAAGCACTTTATCTGGTTCAGCCACACCCGACACAGGCAAACAGGTGGATCAGTTAAACCAGTACCTGCATGCACAAAGTCAGTTGCATCACTGGAAAAGCACTCAAACTGCTGACTCAAAAATGCAAACTGAATAAAACCTATAAAGATGTAGAGGAGCATTTAGCCCCTCTACATCTTAAGAAAGATCCAATTTAAATCTTCTGCTTCTCAATCCACTGGATGGAATTCACACGGAATAGCTCGCAGGCGCCATCCCCCGTATCTGTGGGGGTCAATGACGACTTCCACACCAGATCCTTGTCACGCACCTCAACCAGCTCACCTTTGAGCTGCACCAAATCACCGCGCTTTACCTGTTTAATCTGCTGGGCAATCTTGGGAGTGGCGGGAATAATATGCATATTGGAAACCATTTGCATGGCTTGATTTGCAGGAACAGGTAGCTTATCTATTTTCCAATTCAAATAGCGGTCATATTGATTTACTGAGATTTTACGTGCGATCTCGGGCTTGGCAAACAAACCCCAACTCACCGCATAGTCAATTGGCGAGAATTTTGCCTGTTCATCATCCTGATAAAGCTTTGAACCGAGGATACGAAAATTACCATAAAAAGGCTGCAACACAGAGATGGACTGGTCTTTTAAAATAGGCGATAAACCATTGGCAATATTATATTCCGCACCACGGGTAGATGCATGTGCCTGTCCAATTGCAGCCACCATGCATAAACTGATCCATAGGCTTTTGTTCATGCTGAGCATCCTCAAAAATAACGCTTAAAACTTAGAAAATCACTTCTGTTCATAGTATGCTTAGAGCATGCAAGAAAGTGCTTTTTTTGGTAACAGTCAAACGCACTCTGGTCATATTTTTGTGACGACTCCACTCCCTTTTTTTAAATCAATGAATGGAACTCTATGATTTATCAATTTTATCAACGTCGGGTTTTCCCGCACCTGCTCAATCAGGTCATGCAAACCGCCAGCCTGATGGATAAACGCCGTGAACTGCTGCTGCCGATTGAGGGCGAAGTGCTTGAGATTGGTTTTGGAACAGGTTTAAACATTCCATTTTATGGCAATGTCGATGTACTGTACGCGCTTGAACCGAATCCAGACATTTACCATCTGGCGATTGAACGGGTTCAACATGCACCCTTCCATGTCAGGCATGTGCAGTCCCATGCAGAGAAACTACCTTTTGCCGACCAGTCTCTGGATCATATCGTTTGCACATGGACACTATGCAGTATTGCCCGACTGGATCAGGCACTGGCAGAAATTTATCGAGTGCTGAAACCCACGGGAACTTTTCATCTGGTTGAGCATGTCAAGCATCCCAACTCGGTCAAGATGCAGTCTTTACAGACCTTGCTGACCCCAATTCAGAAATGTATTGGCGATGGCTGCCACCTGAATCGGGACATTGAACGCAGCCTGCAACAAGCAAAATTCAAGTTTATTGAAAAGCAATATTTTGATGCCGAGGGCATTCCAAGCATTGCACAAAAGATGCTGATGGCACGGGTACAAAAACTCAATTTTGAGATTACGGATTAATCATTAAAATCAATACGCAGGGTTTCAAAGCGCACCCGTCCCTCACGTATCGCTTGGGCAATGGCCTGCTGTCCCTTGCTCAGGCGGGCACTGCCACTTTTAATATCCAGCAGGATCACTTCAATGTCTTCGGCATCACCATCGCCATCACGGAAGTCGGTATAGCCATCAAACACCACATAATCCACGGGGTCACCCAGAAACTTGGCATCACTGGGAAGATACTGGAACTCAGGCAAAATGGGGGCAAACTGCTCGGCCATTTTACCCTTTAATACCGCGCGGCTGGTGTTGACACTGCGCTTCTGCGCGTCAACCAGTGCCTGTTTATGTGCCAATTCAAGTTCAGCAATATATTGTTCATATTCCGCCTGAATACGTCCATTGCGTGTGCTGGATAATATAATGGTGGTGATCACCACACCAATACATCCGCCTATCAGCATTGCCAACCAAACCGACATAAAATTTCCCTCTGTTCTGAGCCTAAATTGTAACCTACCACGCTGAAAAAGATGCTAAGGTAGAATGGAATATAAGAGGCTCGTTAAAACGCAAATTTCATGAAAACCATATTAATTGCAAATCAGAAAGGCGGTTGTGGCAAGACCATGACGGCGATTACCCTTGCTGCCGCATTATCACAAAAAGGCTATAAAGTTGCGCTAGCCGATGCGGATAACCAGAAATCCACCTTACAATGGCTCAAGCAGCGTCCTAAAACGGCGACCGAAATTCAGAGTCTGGACTGGCGACATGAGAAATCGATTGGTGAGGCACCCAAGAATCTGGACTACCTGATTATTGATGCGCCTGGTGCCCTTTCAGGGGAACATGCGGAACAACTGGTTAGTGAAGCACATGCGATTGTCACGCCATTACAGCCGTCGTTTTTCGACATTGACAGTACTCGTCGCTTCCTTAAGCATTTACAAGACATTAAACGGATTCGTAAGGGCAAAGTTCAGATTCTGCTGATTGCCAATCGGGTCAAGCCAAACAGCGCCAGCTCCAAGGATATTCAGGACTTCTTTAGCAAGATTGAGCAGCAGCCTGTGGCATGGATTTCCGAACGGAGTGCCTATGGGACATTGGCGATGCAGGGACTCAGTGTTTTTGATAAGCCACAGAAGAACTTTGTGACTATCCAGAGTCAGTGGCAGCCTGTTTTAAATCAGTTGGTGGATGATCCAAGTCAATGGTTTTAAACCCCCTTGTTCCATCACGCCAGGATGGAACAAGGTATGAACCATTTATACAACTGCACCGACTAAAACCTATCTTTATTTAGGTTCAATAAAAGGTGCGGGATTTGGACTAGGTTGATCTGTGTCATCACCCTTATCTTTCAGGTTATGCCTCATTTCATCACAATCCAGGTTTTCCACAGCTTTGCGGATAGTCTCGTTACCGTGACTGCCATCATCTGACTGGATTGCCTGTTCATGTTCCGCACCTTGCTGCTGTAGTGCATTTTCAGGATTTTTAGAAATATCTTGCTTTTCTATAGCCTGCTGTAATTGATCACTGTCCGTCAGACCTTCCACTTGCTGATAACTGAGCTTATCACCGTTCAAGAGGGTAGCCACTGCGCTTTCGGCTTGTGTACCATTGCTGCTATTCTGTTGTGAATAATGGTCCTGACCTGTTTTTGGAGAGGTATTGTCCTGATTATTTGAATGTGTCATCGAACTGCTCCTTAAATTCACTTTATGCATGTATGATGAATTCAATATAACAATACGCTTTGTAAGTCTTTACCAACTCCTGTATTAAAATCGATAGTAAATGTTGCTATGGTAAGTTGCTGTATTGCAGCCTTAAAACTTTGGTAAATACTGAGATATATATTGCCGATCATGAACCACTCCATTGAAAATAATCCTCTGGCTGAAACATACCATCAACTTTATCCTCCTCATTTCATCCAGATATTTAAACGTGAAATTACCGAATGAAAATTTTACTGGACCCATTTTTCAGTTAATATGATTTTATCCAACTTTTATCTTTAGAGACGGACGCTTGTGCAACAATACGCTCCCACATTACAACGTGTTTTATTGTTTGGACTGTTTTTTGTCTTAATCTATTTGGGATTCAGTATTCTCAAATATTTTATTGTGCCTGTACTTTGGGCAGCAATTATTGCCTACATGACCTGGCCTGTGTATTTATGGGTACAGCGCCGTTTCTTTGGGGAAAATCGCCCCACCCTCAATGCCACCATCATGATCAGTCTGGTCATTCTGGTGATTGGGGTTCCGTTTATTTGCGCCATCTTCATGCTGCAACTGGAAGGGCGTAACCTCTATTTTAATTTACAGAGACAACTGTTTTCAGGACATATCCAGATTCCTGACTTCATTAAAAACTTGCCTGTGGTGGGCAAGGATATTAGCCGTACCGTGAACGAACTGAGTAATGACCCAAACAGCATTACCAAGAATATTGCGGAATGGATTCAGGGTCATTTGAGTTATGGGCGTTTTGTTCTCAGTGAGATTAGCCGCAACCTGGTCAAATTGACGTTTGCCATCATGACCCTATTCTTCTTCTATCGGGATGGGCAGATGATTCTGGCACAGGTCAGCCGTGCCATGGAAATGGTGATTGGCCCACGCGTACACCACTATCTTGACACCATTTCAGAAACAACCCGTGCAGTGGTATATGGCGTAGGCCTTACTGCGGTTGCACAGGCCCTTTTGGCAGGTCTCAGTTATTTTGTTGCGGGTATACCGAACCCAATGCTGCTGACGATGGTCACCTTTATTTTAGCCCTGATTCCATTTGGCACCCCTGTTTCATATCTGGGTGTGGGACTGTGGCTATTTGCGCAGGGACAGACTGTTGAAGCGATTGGTGTGATTGTATGGGGTTTGCTGATCGTCAGCAGTTCTGACAACGTGATTCGCCCACTGGTGATTTCAGGCGCAACCCAGATTCCATTCCTGTTGATCATGTTCGGTGTACTGGGTGGAATCGCAAGCTTTGGTCTGGTTGGCCTGTTTATCGGTCCAGTCATTCTGGCAATCCTGTTGGCGATTTGGCGTGAATGGCTGCATGAGAATGTGGAAGAACCCGTTGCCACACTTGAGACTCCATCTGAAACCAAGTAAGTTGATTTAACCTTTTTGTTATCAAATAATTAAAGAAGCTTGCGAGTTCCCCCAAACTTTGCTTGAATTTAATTGATAAAGATAATCAATTAAGGATGCCTCGCAATGACTTCAATAATTCAAAAGTTTTCCCTCCTGGGTTGCCTCGGCCTAAGTATCGCCGCCTGTTCATCGGTTAATCTGGATAACAACGCAGATAAAATCCAGACACAGCCTACATCATCAGACCAAAAACAGCTGATCACGGTTCATCAAGTGGATGCCAATGGTGTGGGTGCCTCCATTGGCACCGTGTCTTTCCAGCAAACACCGAAAGGCCTGCTCATCACCCCTGCACTTGGAAAGCTTTCCCCAGGTGAGCATGGTTTCCATATCCATGAAAATGCCTCATGCGAAGCTGTTAAGAAAGACGGTAAAATGGGAGCCGCCCTCGCTGCGGGTGGACATCTCAATCCAGAGAAAGTTGCCCATCACGGTACACCACTGGATGGACATCTAGGTGACCTACCTGCCCTAACCGTGAATGACAAGGGTTTTGCAACAACGCCTGTGCTTGCGCCACGCCTGAAACTTGCCGATATTCAGGGGCGGGCAATCATGATCCACGCAGGTGGCGATAACTATTCAGATTCACCTAAGCCTTTGGGTGGTGGCGGAGATCGGGTTGCCTGTGGTGTGATTAAGTAAGGATATTTAAATACTGTGGGTATTCTAAAAGATATCCACAGTTGTGTTGATATTTTAAACAGGAGTTTAATGGCTGGGATCATCTCCCAGCTTTTTATTAATGAATCCCCTCAGCTTGACGTTCCAGCATAATCTGTTTCAGTACCGCCCGTGGCTGGGTAAACCAGATGCCAATCAACCACCAGAAACAGTGTTCCTAGCAGCATAATTAGCAAACCCATCAAGATGGTTTTACCCAAGGGAAAGCGGTCAATGACCTTGATCAGGATAATGTTGCCCGCGATTATACGGTTTAACGTCATGTTCTGATGATTTGTTGTCATGTTCTATTCACAAAAATAACCAACTCGGGTTCGCTCCATTTCCCATAAACGGAAATGGAATCATCACCACAAGACTTTATGGTTGAAATTTAAATTTTGATCTCATGCTGTGAGAAAGCATGTGATAAATGTGAAAACAGCGTATTCACAGGGCGTATATAAGAAAAATGATTTATTTACGTGAGGCTGGTAAATTTTTTTACCTTTTGGCCAAATTGCCAGACGCAACTTTAGCATTTTTTCAAAATGACCGCAATTTGTACAATCCCAATGATTGTTTAGATATGTGAATAACCGAAAAGTTATCCACAGTTTTGTCTATCTTTTAGGCTCAACCACAGTTCACAGATCAATCATGGACAAAGCGCAAACTGGAATTTATCGGTATGGTCTCCCCTGGCACATTGATAACTTTGTTTCTTGTTCACGATCTTCCAGACCGCCTGATCACGTTTCAACTGGTATTCAGTTCGTACCGCAATCACTGAATCATCCTGCTGGGCCTGTTCAACCGTCACCTGTGCATCGGTTGGATTCTCTGCACTGTTAAACTGCTGGTCTATTTTCAAGTTGGTTTCATCATGAAACAGGTTTGGCTGATCTAATAAAACCACATGCATTGCGGTACTTTTTTGCACCGCTGCCTGTTGCTGCGACTGTGCAATGGGTGGATTACATGCTGCCAGAAACAGGCTGCATCCCAGCATCAACCAGATTTTATGCATTTTGTATCATTCCAATTTTCCCGATTCATTTATGCTACTATGCAAAACTTATTTGCCAAGCAATAAAATGTTATGGCTTGCAAAAGATTTGTTGTCATGATCAGATAATTGATAATGACATAAAGTATTAAAAAGACTGATTTTATAACATCAATATCACAATAGATTGGACGTCATGATATGGCAGATTTAGCCAGAAATTTAACAATTATTTTACTCGTGGGCAGCACTTTGGCTGGCTGCTCCAACAAAGAAGAAAGTGCGGCAAGCGATGCCGCGGTTGCCACAG
>NZ_DDAH01000110.1:0-8307 GCF_002333245.1 Acinetobacter sp. UBA2063 | reverse complement strand
TAGAGCGACGTTACTATGATGTGAGCTGCCATCGTGTGGATTGGCTGAAGTCACCAGACTTTTCCAACCCTGCTCTGTATCCACCACCAATGTTTTACGGTGATTCGCCTTAAAGTTAAATAGTTCCAGATAACTGCGCAAAGTAATCTTTTCATCACCAAATGGATTGCTTAACCAACCTTTTTCTGGGTTATTGCCCAGACTTTGGCAGCATATATACCAGAATCCCGACCAGAGTGGATTTGAAGCACGCAATGGTTTTAAATCTGTTTCAATGACTTCCACGCCTGCCTGACGTAGCTGACGGTAATGCTTTGGTGCAATGCCACCATAAACAGAATTGATTGGATCAGTAATGACAACTACCTGAATATTTGGGTCTTGACGACGCTTTGCGATCAATGCATTAGTCAGTTGCTGCGTTAAAGGAATCTGTTTAACTTTAGATTTTCCAACTTCCTGATTAAACAGGAACATATCCAGCACAATTGTGGTCTGTGCCTGATCAATCAGTTGAAAGACTTCCCTGAAAATATGTTGGTCTACCTGTTGCTGACCCTGCGCATCCATATAGGTTTGATCTGCCAGAAATTTCACATTGGCATGGCGCAGTTGTCCCGTAAAATTCAGCCCTTGTGGGAGCGGTTTTACAGTGTGGTAAATTGCCGAAGCAATGTACCCAATCACCACAATACTCAATATGACTGCCATGTAACGTCGACCTGACCAGTTTAATTTTTGATGGATTCGTTGGAAGATACGCATATAAACAAAAAAAGCCCTAGCCTAATGGGTTAAGGCTAGAGCTTATACTTTGATTTTTCAATAAGATTTAAGTGATAAATTAGAAACTAAAATTCACACCAACGCTAAAGTTACGTCCCACCTGTGGAATGGTTGAAAGGAATGAGGCATGTTGATAGACCTGATCATCCAGCAGGTTGTTGGCATTCAGGAACACCCGATAATCGCTGACATTACTGTAATTACCTGAGTACGCCACACCGAGATTGAGCATGTTATAGCTTTGGCTGTCTGTTTCATAAGCCGCAATCTTGTCCTGCTGGAACACATGATAGTATTCAGCCGAACCACTCCAGTGATCATCAAAATCAGCATTGAGCTTAGTCCCTAAACGTCCTGCTGGCACACGTGGTGCATTGTCATTATCGATCTTGCCACGCACATAATCACCAAACACACTGAGCTTATAGATCGGTGAAATTTGATAGCCCGCTTCCGCTTCCGCACCATAGAACTTAGCTTTGTCCTGCGCATATTGCACTAGACGGAAGTCCTTATAACGGTCTAAGGTTTGGGCATAGATATAGTCATCAAACCAGTTGTGATACACGTGGACATGATAGTCAAAAGTGTTGTCATCATAATGGAAGCCCAGTTCCACATTATTTGATTTTTCCTTGCTCAGTTGGTCATTGCCCAGCTCATAGGTATTGGTGGCGAAATGTCCACCATCTGCATAAAGCTCCTGCGCCAAAGGCAAACGCTCCTGATGAGACGTGACCAAAGAAAGTTTGTAGTTTGGCGCAAACTCCCAGTTGGCTGCACCAGAAACAGAAAAGGCTGAACCGTCGAAATCTTTTTTGCTTGAATCATCAATATCAATTTTTTGCTGGTCTACGCGTGCCGCCAACTCAACATGCACATCATTCAACTGGGCATGTTCCAAAGCGAATACACTCCATTTTTTGGTGGTGTTTGGTGCCAAAAAGGCTTCTTCACCTGTCAGTTCCAGCTTTTGTTGTCCGTACTGTGTACCAATCACACCCTCCCATGCACCCAGTGGGTTGTGTACCAACTCTAAACGTCCATCATAACCCTTGTTTTTAAAACGGGTCGAAATGGTATCTTCCTCGATTTCATCATGTTGATAATCGGTATAACTGGCTTGAGCACGCAATTTTTTAAAGCCTGCAAATGGGTCATCCAGTTCGGTACGCACGTCATAACGTTCAGATTTCAGGTCAATCCAGGGACCTGCTTCATGTGCATGATCGTGATCATGGTCGTCATGCTCATCTTCATCATGGTCATGTTCGCCACAGTGCAGGCTGAGTCCATGTAAATGACAGCTTTCATATTCATGGCTATGTCCTGGCAAGCCATATTGGTCCTGACGGTTGCTATAGGAAATCCCCGTAAAGCCACGATCATAAATCCATGACAAACCGACATTTACGGTCTGGCCTTTGGCAAAGGTGTTGTCAACACGGCGTTCCTTTTCGCCCTCATGTACATAATCTGGTGCGATATAGTCATTGGCTTCACGCTTTAAGCCCTCAACACGCAAGGCAACCTGATCACCCAAGCCCAGCGTTACACCTGCAGTCGCCAGCTTTTCATCACTGCCCGTGTTGTAACGCAAGCCAACATTACCCTCATAGCCCTTTTCTGGCAGTGCTGTTGGAAGTTTACTATCGGTGACATTCACCAGACCGCCTACCGTTCCAGCACCAAATAATAGAGTGGATGGCCCACGAATCACTTCAACCTGTTTTGCCAGCGCTGGATCAACCGTTACCGCATGGTCTGGAGAAAGTGTTGATACATCAATATTTTCAGAAGAATTTTGTAGAATTTTTACGCGAGGACCATCTTGCCCACGAATCAAAGGTCGGCTAGAGCCTTCGCCAAACTGATTGGAGGAAATTCCCGTTTCACCACTCAATGCCTCGCCAATGGTCACTGCCCCTTGCGCCAAGCGTTTTTGGTCTACCACTGTATCTGCAACTGCAAAGTCCTTTGAGGTTTGCTCAAGCGGATGCGCCTTAATGCGGATGGTGTCCAGCGTTGTCGCCTGCTCATGTTCTGAGGCAAATACAGATACAGACGCAACAGCCAAAATGGATAAGGTCAGAATATTTTTAGGAAATGACATACCATGTCTCAAATCAGTCGATCTTTATTTTTGTTATATTATAACATTTCATTATTTTTGCAATAAAAAACATACAAACCCAGTGCTTTTGTTAAACTGCCCCTCCATGATTCAAGCATTCTTCATGATTCAAGCTTATGCCCTTTACTCTCTCTCATGCGGTGCTTGCTCCACCCTTATCCAAACTTAGTCGGGGTCATTTACCGATTGCAGCCTTAGCCATCGGCTGTATGACACCAGACCTGTATCGCTTGTTTACAACAGAAACCATTGCCTTAACCCATCAATGGTCAGGGATTTTATTTCCCAATCTTCCAATTGGCTTATGCTTTTGTCTGTTGTGGTATTTACTCTATCGCCCCGTGATTTATCGTTTTTTAGGGATCAGGCACCCTTTAAAGATCAAATCCTTTGATGAGACGGTGGCTTTTATACTGATGTGTTGTTTAGCCATCATTTTAGGAACAGCAACACATCTCATCTGGGATGGATTGACTCATTTAGACTTTCGCACCTTTGCCTTTCAAGACACGCTCGCCCAAAATATTTCCCTAGGGAATGTTCATTATCCCCTGCATTTTATTCTACAAATTGCATCATCCATTCTCAGCTTGCCTTTCTTATTGTGGATGTGTCTAAACTATTACCAAACCTACAAACAGGACACGCCTATTTCAGGGAAAATAAAGCTGTTTGCCTTGCTGAGTATGGCCATTTCAGTGACTGGTGGCATGTTGGCAGTATGGAAATACAGCCACACCATTTCGGCTGAACTGTGGAATACTGAACGTTACTTCTTTATTGGCAAAGCCATCAACCAGTTCTCCCAAAATGGACTCATACTATTTAGTATTTGCTGTTTAATGAGTTTGTTGCTGCATCGAAAAGCCCATATGGCAGAATTTTAACCCAAAGCATTGAATTAGCATTGCCCCCAAAGCATTAAGACTTGAGACTGGACGTTCAACAAGGCATAATCTTCGCTCCATTGATGCTGCGCTGTTTACGTATGCATCTTCTACAGCCAATATAGTTTGGATAATAATTCAATATGATGCGCACTCATTACTGTGGCTCTTTAACTGAAGCCCAAATCGATCAAACAGTTACTTTATGCGGATGGGTTCATCGTCGCCGTGATCATGGCGGTGTGATTTTCCTGGATATGCGTGACCGTGATGGCTTAGTTCAAGTCGTAATTGACCCTGATACACCAGAAGCATTTGCTACTGCGGATAAAGCACGTTCTGAATTTGTTTTAAAAATTACAGGTCGTGTTCGTCGTCGCTATGAAGGTACTGAAAATGCCAATATGGTGAGTGGTCAGATTGAAGTTTTAGCGAAAGAAATCGAAGTTCTTGCTGCTTCTGAAACGCCTCCATTCCCATTGAATGACGAAAACACCAATATTTCTGAAGAAATTCGTTTGAAATACCGTTTCCTGGACATTCGCCGTCCTGAAATGTTAGATCGCTTACGCTTCCGCTCTAAAGTGACTAACTTAATTCGTAACTATTTCGAAGATCATGGTTTCTTAGACGTTGAAACACCAATCTTGACTCGTGCAACTCCTGAAGGTGCACGTGACTATTTAGTACCCAGTCGTGTTTCAAATGGTAGCTTCTATGCACTGCCACAATCACCACAATTGTTTAAGCAGTTGTTGATGGTGGGTGGTATTGATCGTTATTACCAGATTGCTAAATGCTTCCGTGACGAAGACTTGCGTGCGGATCGTCAGCCTGAATTTACCCAAATCGACGTTGAAACATCGTTCATGAGTGACGATGACATCATGGATTTAATGGAAGGCTTAACAGTTAAAATGTTCGACGAATTATTGAATGTAAAATTCGATAAATTCGAACGTATGACTTACGCTGACGCAATGCGCGACTATGCATCTGACAAACCAGATATGCGTATTCCATTGAAATTAGTTGACGTTGCAGACTTGATGCAGGACGTTGAGTTCAAGGTATTCGCAGGCCCTGCCAAGGATCCTAAAGGTCGTATTGTTGCGTTACGTGTTCCTGGTGCAGGTTCATTACCACGTAGTGCGATTGACGAATACACCAAATTCGTAGGCATCTACGGTGCTAAAGGCTTGGCTTATATTAAGGTCAACGAACTTGAAAAAGGCATCGAAGGTCTTCAATCTCCAATCGTGAAATTCATCGAGCCAATCGTACTCGATTTATTAAAACGTGTTGGTGCTGAAAATGGCGACATCGTATTCTTCGGTGCGGATAAAGCAAAAGTTGTAAATGACGCGATGGGCGCACTTCGTGTGAAAATTGGTCATGACCTGAATCTTGCAACGTGCGAGTGGGCTCCACTTTGGGTTGTTGACTTCCCAATGTTCGAAGAAACTGATGATGGCAAATGGACTTCTGTGCATCACCCATTCACACTACCAAAATCAAGTGTTGAAGAAGTGAAGAGCAATCCAGCTGCGGCATTATCTGTTGCATACGATATGGTACTTAATGGTACTGAGATCGGTGGTGGTTCATTGCGTATTTATACCTTAGAGATGCAAAAAGCAATTTTTGAAGCGTTAGGTATTGGTGAAGAAGAAGCAGAAGAGAAATTCAGCTTCTTGCTCAACGCATTACGTTACGGTGCGCCTCCACACGGTGGTTTAGCATTCGGTCTTGATCGTTTGATTATGTTGATGACAGGTGCATCTTCGATTCGTGACGTGATTGCATTCCCGAAAACCAAGACAGCTGAATGTCCATTGACTCAAGCACCAGCACCAGTTGAAGCAAATCAATTGCGTGACCTTGGTATTCGTTTACGCGAAAAAGCAAAAACTGAAGAAAAGTAATTTTTTCAATTGATTGCTGAATAAAACCCTGCTTAATGCAGGGTTTTTTATGATTTTTTTCAGTTAATTATAATGATAGCGACACATCGCAATGATAATTGATTCAGATGTCACCTTATAAACGATACGGTTTTCTTTATCAATCCGCCTTGACCAATACCCTGCTAGATCGTGTTTAAGTGGCTCAGGTTTACCAATTCCATCAAATGGTGATCGCTTAATGTCTTTAATCAAGGTATTGATTCTTTTTAGTGTTTGTTTATCTGTCGCTTGCCAATAGAGGTAATCATCCCAAGCTTCATCACTCCAACTTAAAATCATTCTTCAATCAGCTCACGGTTGATGGTTTTACCTGCTTCAATCTGGGCAATAGAATCACGTAATCGCTTTGCATTTGCTGGGTTTTTAAGTAAGTGTGCTGTTTCTTCATAGGCATTGAAGTCATCCAAGCTAATCAATACAGCCGTTTGGTTATTCTGTCGAGTCACAAGTACAGGGGAGTGATCATCTATGACACCATCAAGTACAGTTGCCAAGTTCTTGCGGAGATCGGAATAAGTTACAACTTTCATTTTGCACCTTTTTAATTGAGTACAATTAATTGTACTTATTTTAGTACAATACTGTAAATTACTCAATCTAGTCAACAGTGACTTTATCTGTTTTGAGCCAAAATAATGGGGATATTTATACAGAAATATGCAGTTTTTTATATTCGAGTTTTACTTTGCGATCATGCCTGCTAGTGGCATAATAGGCTGCTTTTTATTGAGAGGTCAGTCTTATGGCAATGCGTCCTGATGTACGTCGACACACGATTGTAATTATTGTGTTTTCACTGGCTCAGTGGTTCTTTATGCGTTACATCCTCGCCAATGAACTTTTCAATATGACCACCAATCAACGTATTCTATATTTCTGTATCAGCAGCCTTGCAGGTGCACTTCTGATTTTTGTGGCACTGATCTATATGGTGCTCAAGGGCAATACCGATAAGCAAGACTGATGGTCATGTCGTTTTACATTACCCTACTACGTATTCTACCTTTAACATTTTTGCGTAGTATCGCAAAAGTGGCAGCCTACTTTATCAATCAAAATCCTAATAAAAGTATGCTATGGAAAACTCGAGTCAATATTGGTCTCGCCTATCCAGAACTTAGCCCAGAACAAAAAGAACAATTGGCACGGGAAAGCGTCACCAAACAATGCCTAAGTTATATTGAGTCTGGAAAATGCTGGGCAATGCCTCCTGAGTGGAGCATCCAGCAAATTCATACTGTGCATAATTTAGAAGTCTTAACTGATGCACTCAATGATCCTAAAGGCGCTTTAATTATTACCCCTCATCTTGGAACTTGGGAAATGATGAATGCTTGGGTACACCAATACGGTATCCCCACCATCATGTACAAACCGATGAAAGATAGTGGCTTTAATAGCTTTGCTCTCCATGCTCGTCAGCGACTCAATGCAACATTGGTTCCAACTGATGCCAATGGTGTAAAGGCTTTATTTAAAAACCTTAAACAAGGTGGATTTAGTGTAATTTTGCCCGACCATGTGCCCCAACCTTCAGGTGGTGTTGTGGTTCCTTTCTTCGGGATTCCCTGCCTTACGAGCACATTAGCAAGTAAAATGGCACAAAAAACCCAGTGTCGTTTAGTGGGCCTAAGCTGTTTTCGTCGCGAAGATGATGAAGGTTTTGATGTCTACTGTGACGATCTAAACGATCTTCAACTCTATGATCGAAATATTGAAGTCGCAACGACAGCATTGAATAAAGCAGTTGAACAGATGATCAACCGCTTTCCTAGCGAATATATGTGGGGGTATAAGCGGTTTAGGGGCGAGAATGCTTCAGATGAATTATATAAAAAATAATCTTATCTTTTCAAAGTGATTATTTAAACTTAACTTTTGTGAGCCTTTTTCCTTTCAACACTAAAACAAACTCTTTCAACAATTTAATTATTTGCGCCGAGAGTCTCAGTCTCTCTCGTTGTATTTTTTGAACAAAGTTAAGCTTAGGCTTAATTTGATATTCGTACTCTCCTTTGCGAATGTTCCTATCTTTTTCTAAAAAACTTGGGAAGTTAACATGCTGCCCCAAAAGATGATCTTGAATACAAAGTGCTGGTAGCATTTGGAAAATCTGATTAGGGAACTTTGTCATATAGTCTTTAAAAACAATATGATCAACTGGAATCAACTGTTCATAAGTTGCTAATAAATTGAGTAAATCACGAGCTGCTTGCTGCGATAGAATATAGCCACCACACCCCATATGTACGGTCTTTAATAAAGATAATTTACGCTTTGAAGGCAAACTTCTAAAAGAAGACTCCACCCCCACTTTAGGATAAAAAGCTTCCAACTTAATAATTGAGCAGCCCTCAGGAATCCAATCACTTTTAGTTAAGAAAATAGTAGCTTCTTCTCCTAAATGAATATCGTCTTCAAAAATTGCGATATGACTCAAATTTTCATCGATTGCCTTTTGCCATAATGCAGCATGACTTAATAGACAAGCCACTTCACTTTTAGCAAGATCTGTTTTTGTTATATCAAGTCC
>NZ_DDAH01000118.1:7067-7511 GCF_002333245.1 Acinetobacter sp. UBA2063 | reverse complement strand
ACGATTCTTTTCTCTTAGCATATTTTCATATTGCCATAAGATAAATTTTATGGTTTTGCTATCGTAAACATGTTTTTTTGTCGTATAATCTTCAACAAGATTAATGAATTTGTCTTCCCAATACCATTTAAATCCTTTATTTGTTGCAAATTTAATATTCTCATAAAGTAAATCAAAGTTTTTTGAACTTAAATATTCTTTTGCAAAAACTGGTAAACGATCAGTACGATAATCTCCTAATTTAAGTTTAAAGCATAAAACTTCCATTAATTTTAATAGATTTTTAAATTGAGGATGTTGGCTCTGACCATTTTGGAAAAGTGCAAGCAATACAATTTTCCAATTTGCAGTATTACCAACTAAAAATAAATTTTGTAGTGCAGGTTCATTCACTTGTTTAACAATTGCATTGGCACAGCGTGTAATCTTTTCAAAATTTTCAAA
>NZ_DDAH01000118.1:0-6822 GCF_002333245.1 Acinetobacter sp. UBA2063 | reverse complement strand
ATCTTTTCAAAATTTTCAAAAAATTGTAAAATCCATTGAGTTTTTTCCTGTTGATAAATAAATTGAGTTAATTTGATTTTTATATCGGCATGAATATCTGATGTAATCGTATAAAATAAATGATAAAAATTTTCTAAAAGTTCTTTTTCGGAAAAATAACCATCAACACGCTCAAAATAACGATAGATGCTAGTGACACATTGCTCAATTTCTTTAATATCTTGGTTTGCTTGTTGATCATTGTCACTATGAATATAAATCTGATGCATTAAATAAGCTTTAATAATTTCAAATTGAGAAAGATCTTTTCCTCGATTATTTTGATATTCAAAAACTTGGGTCGCTTGAGCTTTACTTGTAATATGGAATTGGCTAATCACCGCTTGTTCTAAAGCAGATTGCAGTATATTAAGTTGATCTAGATCAAAATTTTGTAATTTTTCTTCGAAAAAATTAAATGCTAGAATCAGTCGTTTTTGTGAATGTGTTTCAACATATAGAATGTCATCAATAATATTTTGTTGTGTAATTCGTTCAAATACATCTTGATCTTCCGTAATCGTCTGAAAGACATTATTTAAATAAGCATTTTTTAGATGTTGAATGTCTTGTTGGCGTTGCATTTTCACAGATGCAAGTGCAGCAAAAAATAAAACAGTTGTTGTTAAACGCTGCTGACCATCAATAATAAATAAAGTGTGATCATCTTTTTCAAATAAGAATTGACCAAGGTAATATTGTTTACCTTGTTGTTCGAGTAAGTCTTCAAGAAATTGAACACACTGTTTTTTGCTTTCCCAACTATATGCTCGTTGATAAGAGGGAATACGAATACTTTGATCTGACTGAAACAATGATTGAATAGTCAATACTGAAACATTTTGGTGGTCGGACATATTTTTTCCTTGTGAATGTCGTATAAGAGAGCAATTATCTATTGATTTTATAATCCAAACTAACAGTTAATTCTGCTCCACAAATTTTATTTTCAATCAAACACTCGAGTAACTTATTCGCCTGTTGATAACCGATTAAAAATTTTCTTTGTAAGCTTGAAACAGAAATGTGTTCGACTTCTTGAGCAAATAGTATTGCCTGTTGTAATAACTCTTTATTATCCTGCATGTTGGTTTTCCTGTGTGAGACGAATCAAAATCATACTAACATTATCAAAAGAATGATTTTGATGGAGGGCAGTTTTCATATTTAATAACCATGTTTTTAATGGAGTTTCAGGCATTAAAGGCTTCCAGTGATTGCATTCCAACACATCATGCACACCATCGCTACAAATCAAGAGAGCATCTCCTACAACCAAATATTCTTCTTTGGGAGAAAATTCGGGAACTTCATGTAAAGAATCTGCACAAAAACAATGATTCAGCATGTAATAGAAACTGGCATATTGTTCATTTGCTTTAATTTCTGCTTCACCATTTTGCTGCATTTCTGTAATGAAATTATGGTCTTGGGTCAGGGCATACCAGTATTGATTATGGCTGCTAAATAAGTAGACTCGACTATCACCTAAATGCTGAATATTGACAAATCCAAATGGGCTAGAGGGTGTAACGACTGCCAAAGTGGCACTAGAAGCATAAGTCTTTGAGTTGCCTGCTAAATACTGGCTTAAATCATCTTGAACTTGTTTTAAATGAATCCGTTGCTGAGTTTGGGTTTGTTGTAAAACACTGTTTAAAACGCATTTTGATGCCTGTTCCGCTTTCGGACTACTGCTGACACCATCTGAAACAGCAGCACACCAATCATCATCTTTTTGATAAAGATAGCATTTGCTGATCAAGCCATCATGCTGAATTACTTTATTTCCAATCAAGATTGCATCTTGTTGAATGGGTGGTTTTGCTCGCCATGTTAAAGCCTGCATTTCATAATAGAGATCAGTCACGGTGAGTCCTGATGAGGAGAAAGTGAGTAAGTTATAGCAATCGAAATATGAAGTGGTCAATCATATTTTTAGTTTTAAGTGTTTAATTTATAAAATAAATATTTTGTTACGATAGTATAATCAAATAAGAGAAAATTGCACCGTGAACGGACTCTTAAAAGCGTAAAGTTGGTTTTTTCTTTAGAAGTATAAAAATATTAAATTTGGCAACCAAAGAGCTAATAATAGAGATCAAGGAACATTTATCCCAAACTGGCGTAAAATTTTACAAAGCTGAATCATCGGTAAGCCCATCAACGTAGTTTGATCATCACCCACCATTTTCTCAAATAAGCTAATCCCTAAGCTTTCACACTTAAAACTACCTGCGCAATGTAAAGGTTGATCAATCTCGATATAACGCTCAATTTCAGCAAGCGTCAGTTGGCGAAATTTCACTTGATAATGCTCAACCAGAGTTCTTTCAAACCCTGATCGTAAATGCTGAACACTGAGAGCGGTGCTAAAAAACACGATTTTCCCTGAGTTTTCTTGTAACTGCTGAATCGCATTTTCAACACTCAAAGGTTTACCAATAAAGTCATACGGCGCGTGTTCACGCCAAGCGACTTGATCAGAACCAATGATAATCGCATTTGGATTCAGTTCAGCAATAACTCGTGCTTTCTGAAAAGCAAGACGCTTGGCTAAATCATCGGCATGTAATTCGCCCATTGCAGATTCATCAATATCAGGTGAAATACAGCGATAGTTCAATCGTAAACGATCCATCAAGTCTTTACGGGTTTGGCTGCTCGATGCCAAAATCAATTCAAACTGATTCATTAGACTGCATATTCAACGAGAATATTCAGTGGCACATAATGCAAAACAGCATTATGGCAAGCATTCAATTTAATTGGTGGGGCATGACCTGCTTCGTAGGCTTCAACCCAACGTGTGACGCAAATACACCAAAAATCACCTGGTTTTAATCCAGGGAAACCTACTTCAGGTAAAGGCGTAATTAAATCATTGCCAACTTTTTGTGAGAAATTTAAGAAATCTGAAGTCATTTGCGCGCACATGGTGTGCTGACCTAAGTCCGTGACCGCCGTATGGCAAAAACCATTACGAAAATAGCCCGTGATCGGGTCAAAGCAACAACTAGATAAAGGTTCACCAAGAACATTTAGACGATTAATTTTTGGATCAGGATGAATAGACATAAGAATACAAAGATTTAATAACGATGATTATGATAATCAAAAGTGAAATTTTAGACAGCTTTTCTGCAAAAAAACTCACCTTTATTTTTAAGAATCATTTAAAATTACGCCGTTTTTAAAATCAATTAGAGAGCCATCCATGAATTTTCAGCGCATGACTGACCTTGATTTAGCAGGTAAACGTGTTCTTATTCGTGAAGACTTAAACGTTCCTGTAAAAAATGGGGAAATTACCAGCGATGCACGTTTACGTGCTGCATTACCAACAATCAAAGCTGCGTTAGATAAAGGCGCTGCGGTAATGGTATTTTCTCATCTTGGTCGTCCTGTAGAGGGTGAGCCAAAGCCAGAACAATCTCTTGCACCAGTTGCAGCTTATTTAAGCACTGCTTTAGGTCAGGATGTTAAATTATTTACTGATTATTTAGATGGTGTTGAGGTTGAAGCGGGTCAAGTGGTATTACTTGAAAATGTACGTTTCAATCATGGCGAAAAGAAAAATAAAGAAGAGCTTGCACAAAAATATGCAGCACTTTGTGATGTATTTGTTATGGATGCATTTGGTACTGCTCATCGTGCAGAAGCGTCAACAGAAGGTGTAGCACGTTTTGCAAAAGTTGCTGCTGCTGGTCCGTTATTAGCCGCTGAATTAGATGCGCTAGGTCGAGCAATGCAAACACCTGAAAAACCAATGGTAGCAATTGTTGCAGGTTCTAAAGTATCAACAAAACTTGATGTATTAAATTCACTTTCTACGATTTGTGATCAATTGATTGTCGGTGGTGGTATTGCCAATACATTCCTGGCTGCTGCTGGATTCAATGTCGGTAAATCACTTTACGAAGCTGATTTGGTCGACACTGCAAAACAAATTGCTGCAAAAGTAAGTGTTCCATTACCAACTGATGTCGTTGTTGCTGATGCAACTCAAATCGACTTCAATGACTTCTTGGGTTCTTTAGCAAATGCTCAAGCAGTTGTTAAGAAAGTAGAAGATGTTGCAGATACTGACATGATTTTAGATGTCGGTCCTGAAACTGCACAAGCTTTTGCAGAAATCTTAAAAACATCAAAAACGATTCTTTGGAATGGTCCAGTAGGCGTATTTGAAGTTGATCAATTTGGTGAAGGGACTAAGACACTTTCATTGGCAATTGCTGAATCTGCTGGTTTCTCAATTGCGGGTGGCGGTGATACGCTTGCAGCAATTGATAAGTATGCTGTGGCTGATCAAATTGGTTATATCTCAACAGGTGGTGGTGCTTTCCTTGAGTTTGTTGAGGGTAAAACGCTTCCAGCAGTTGCAGTTTTGCTTGAGCGTGCATAATCAGGATTTAACCTTTGATTTATAAGTATGTTTTAAAAAGAAGAGTCGATGAAAATCGGCTCTTTTGTTTTTGGCGGGTATTTTGGTCATAAAAATGTCATATATCTGAAATATGCTTGTCACAACTTCAACCATTAACTGTGGAAAGCCGTGATGAAATTTAAATTAACCCTTGCCGCTTTAATCATTGCCCCAATCATGTTGACTGCATGTGCAAAGAAAGAAGAAGCGAAAAACGCTGAACCGCAAGAGCAGACAACTTCAGTCACACAGATCAGTCCAGAACAACAGGCTGCGATTGATGCCATTGATAAACCGAATTTAGATGAAAACAATACTGATGTTACGGAACAGGGTGCAGCTTCAGAAGTGGCTGTGAGCGAAGTTCAATAAGTGACGAAAATATAAAAAAGCCGATGTTTAAACATCGGCTTTTTTATATTTATCCATTGGTTTTGCAGTAGAATGTCAAGGTTGTTTGATAGTCATCATCTTTTGCCAGCGAAGCATTCTTACCAGTCAGTGTACCAATAACCCCTGCGGCAGCCTCAACCATTTTTCCTGTTTGCTCATCCACCACACCTTTTAAAACTCCCTGATATGCGGTTTTTTCATCAACCACGACAGCCGAGGTATTGCGGGTACAGGTTTTTTGTGCTGCACTGACCGCATTGTTTTTGGCGATCAGGCTGGTTTTACCAATTCCTGTAACTTCATATTGATTGTTTTCTTTTTGAATTGCCAAGGTGTTGGTTGGGGTGGATGCACATGCAGTTAATCCAAGTGCCAAACCGCCAAGTAAAGTCATAATAAAGTTTTTTTTCATTGCTTGTTCTCAAGTTACGACAGAATTGTATTATTTGAACATAGAATTTTTGAATGCTTTTGCAGGTTATGTACAGTTTGTGCTGATGCTCTGTTAAATTTCTCAAATTAATGATTAAGCAGGGATTGGACGTGGTGGAAATCATTCAGATTATGCTAATCTAGCGCAATCCTTGTGTTAGTTAGATTTATTTCAATGACGGACTCAAAAATAGAAATCATTCATCATAATATTCATCAACGTCAATCGATTGGACAACTCATTGAACCAGCGCCGAATACACAACAACTTGAAAAGGCGGTGCAGGCCGCACTCACGGCGCCCGATCATCATCGTTTAAAACCAACACGTTTTGTGGTTGTGACGCCTGAACAGCGTGCCGCTTTTGGTGAGCATCTGGCACAGGCTTTGGCCGATTTGGGTGAGACTGAGCCAGCACAATTGGAAAGAGTGAAGCATCATCCATTTCGCGCGCCTTTACTTGTTTTAGCCTTAACCACGATCCAAGATCACCCAAAGGTTCCGCACTTCGAGCAAATTTTAAGTACGGGTGCTGCTGTTCAAAACTTCTTACTCTCATTACAAGCACAAGGTTTTGCGAGTATGTGGCGTTCTGGTGCAGTTGTAGAATCTAATTGGCTTAAGCAACAATTCGGCTTAAAAGAGCAAGATTTGATTTCTGGTATTATTTATATTGGAACAGCCGCCAAAACGATTGCACCTCGTGCAGAAATAGAGAGTCAGGACTTTTTAAAAGTATGGCAGGCTACTTAAATCTTATTTGTGAATGATTAGAAATTTGTTTCAGGATAAAAAATGACAGAGTTGAAGTTTAGCGATTTGGTTGAACCCGTAGCTGTAGACCAGAAAACAGCATTAAGAATTACCGTGCTGGGTGGGGGGAGTTTTGGTACAGCAATGGCGAATCTGGCTGTGCGTAATGGCTGCGACACCATGATCTGGATTCGTGATGCGATTGTTGCTGAGGAAATCAATCAAACGCATATCAACAAGCGCTATTTGCCTGATTACACACTGGAAACAGGTCTGCGTGCGGTTTCTGATCTGGAGTTGGCGATACGTGACCGTGACATTATTTTGGTGGCAATTCCAAGTCATTCTTTCCGCGATGTGTTGAAGAAAATCGCGCCGTTTATTAGTGCGCAGGCAGTGGTTTCACTGACCAAAGGCATTGAAGCCAAAACCTTTAGCTTTATGAGTGATATTATCCGTACAGAATTACCTGAAGTGCCTTATGGGGTTCTATCGGGGCCAAATCTTGCAAAAGAAATTATGGCAGGTATGCCATCGGGTACAGTGATTGCCAGTGAATCTGAACTGGTTCGCTATGCAGTGCAACACGCCTTGCATAGTGCATTGTTCCGTGTATTTGGCAGTGATGATGTACATGGTGTGGAACTGGGTGGTGCGTTAAAAAATATCTATGCGGTGGCAATGGGGATGGGCGCTGCCTATAACATTGGTGAAAATACCAAAAGTATGATCTTAACCCGTGCTTTGGCGGAAATGAGTCGTTTTGCAGTCAAGCAGG
>NZ_DDAH01000117.1:0-6474 GCF_002333245.1 Acinetobacter sp. UBA2063 | reverse complement strand
ACCTGCTCATATTTAACGCTTTTCCATAACCGTTCAACCATCACATTATCAATCCATGAGCAGTATACTGCGCAAGTTTACCCTCCATGCTGATTTGAATGTCATTTGATTTCAATGCTTCAATAAATGCATCACTGGTAAATTGACTGCCTTGGTCTGTATTAAAGATTTCAGGTCGGCCATATTTTTTAATAGCTTCATTTAATGTTTATATACAAAATGCAACCTCCATACTCATCGATACCCTATGCGCAAGTACCTTGCGGCTATGCCAATCAATCACAGCACATAAGTAGACAAAGCCTTTTGCCATAGGGATATATGTTATATCCCTTGCCCACACTTGATTACTCCGCTGAATACTCAATCCTTTGAGCAGATATGGATATTTACGCTGAGCTTGATTGGCCTGACTTGGATTTGGTTTACGATATAACGCATTAATGCTCATTTTTTCATTAAAGTACGTGTATGACGTCGTCCTATAGGATGTCCTTGACGATTCAACAAATCACGCATCATACGGCTACCTGCAAAAGGGTATTGCATATGTAATTCATTCATACAACGCATCAGCTTCAGATCTGATGCACTTACAGGTTTTGGGCGATAGTAATAATGGAGTGAAAGAATATTTAAGTGAAATACTCGGTATATTTTTAGGTGCTGATAAGTGTTTCAAAAATAAAACGATCTGTCATGTTTTTTAGACTATTCCTAAAAAATGCATCGTTATACACTACATTTAATCCAAGATAACGCTCCAAAGAGCATAAAGTAGGAATAACAACATGAGTAACTTCTTAAATAGCATTAAATCGCGTCGTAGCATTTATGCAATTGGTAAAAATCTTACCGTTGACCAGGCAACGATAGAAGAAACAATTCGCGAAGCAGTAAAACACAGCCCATCATCATTCAACTCACAAACTTCACGTGTTGTAACTTTATATGGTGAATCACACCATAAATTTTGGGAAATTGTTCGCGAAACTTTACGTAAAATGGTTCCAGCAGAAGCATTTGCAAATACTAGCGCGAAAATTGATAGTTTCTCAGCAGGTTTTGGTACAGCGTTATTTTATGAAGATCAAGATGTTGTAAAAGGTTTACAAGAGCAATTCGCATTGTATGCGGATAACTTCCCAGTTTGGTCTGAACATTCAAGTGCGATTGCACAGTTCGCAACATGGACAGCATTATCTGAAATTGGTGTTGGTGCATCATTACAGCACTATAATCCAATCGTGGATGCCGAAGTGGCTGAAACTTTTGATATTCCATCAAACTGGAAACTACGTGCCCAGTTAGTATTCGGTTCTATTGAAGCAGCTGCTGGCGAAAAAACCTATATGGATGACGCTGCACGTTTCAAAACTTTTAACTAAGTAAATATATGTATCACTAAAAAGAGCACTCAATGTGCTCTTTTTTTATTTAAGGTTTGTATTCGCCAAAAGAACTACGGCGCTTAGCATTAGAATTGATGTATATATCTTAAAAAAGCCAAATTGTTGGAATAGACAGTTTTGTTTTATGTCATAAAATGGTCATAATCGCAGAGCATAGTGCTTACGATTTCATAAATTGTTTATATCGAGAAGAGTCTAATGTCTTTAAGAGTTGGTGTTGCTGCTTTCGGGTTATTATTGAGTAGTTCAGTTTTTTCAGCAGTCACAATCACTGCACCTGAAGAAATCGTGATTCTTGCGGTAAATGGTCAAGAAGTAAATAATGGTTTAATTCCTTCAAAGAAAAATAACTATCAGGTTGATCCTGGGAACTTAACGGTAAATGTTCGTTACCGTGAATATTTTGAACACTTAAATGGTGAACACGATATTGTGAAATCTGGTGTGGTAACAATTCAAACAACAGATCTTAAAGATAATCAAACTTATAATTTGGCACTCGTAAATGCTCCAAAAGACTTTAGTCAAGCAAAAAAATTTGCTGAACAGCCTACGGTTGCTTTATATGATCAAAGTAAAAAACTTGTAGTACAGCAAACAGGTGCAAATAATGAAGCTCAACCGTGGTTTTCAGGTAATAGTTTATTAGCTCGTACCTTAGATTTAACCCAAAAAAATAAAAATAATGTTGTGAATCAACCTGCACCCGTCTATGCAGCTTCGACAACAAATGTAGCACCTGTTGCTGTAACAGCAACAACGGTAGTATCTGGCAATATAAAAACCACAGATCAGCAATTAGTAGAGTTGTGGCAAAAAGCATCGAAAGCTGAACGTCAAAAATTTATGGCGTGGTTAGCAGGGCAAACGAACTAATTGCTCAACTGTAAAAGAACCGATGTTATCATCGGTTTTTTATTGAGCGTATAAAATAGAAATGTCTTTAAACATTAGAACTGCAAAAATTGATGATGTAGCGCAATTGGTTGAATGAATCAATTTGGCTGATCGGGCTCAATCTGAGCGAAGTTGGACCACTGAAAAAGCATTTGTAGATGGAATACGGATTACCAATGAACAATTGAGTGGAGACTTGAGCTGATCAAATTTTAAACTGTTTATTGGCGAGAATGAACAAGGTTTGTTAGTTGCTTGTATTGGACTCAGTATTGATCATAACTCTGTTGAAATTGGAACTTTTGCGATTGATTCATCGATTCAAAACTTAGGATATGGCAAACAAATGCTCAATTATGTTGAAGTATATGTTGCACAGAGTTGTATGGAAGTTCGAGATTTAATTATGTATGTCTTAGATGTCCGCTCTGAGTTAATCGCATATTATCAGCGTCGTGGTTATCAGATTACAGGTCATACAGCGCCTTATCCTGTAAATGCAAATGTAGGTCAGCCGTTGGTGCCAATTCAGTTAATTGAAATGAAAAAGGCGATCATATAGTCTATTGATTATAAATTAAAAATTTTATTACTCAATATTTTAAATTACATTGTAATTACTTTGTGTATTATTAAATGATCATTCAAAACGACACAAAAAAAGAGGAAGCCATGCTTCCTCTTTATTTGATTTGTTAAAGATTAATTACCAATCCAAATATAATAGCCTAAGATCATCAGAGGCCATGCAATATAGGGACTAAATAACCATTTCCATAACCAAAATCTTGGTATAAACCCAACACCATGAATAAAACCGCCAGAAATACCGACCATGACGAGCATCAGCATACTGTGGTTGTAGTGACCATTGGCATCCAGCATCAATGCAGGATGTACCAATAAAATGGCAGCAAGGGGCAATGCCAACAAAAACGAAACGGTCATTGCAAGCACTTGTGCCTTACTATTCTTCGGTGTTGTCATTGCTTGAGCCATTACTTATTCCTCATCTAAATCTTGATGGTGTTCGATATAGAGCGCACTCAGTACACCTGCGAAGCACGCCATCAAAACGCCTAGAATCCATGCAAAATACCACATTTCACATCTCCTCATTAGTACAAACTATGTGAATTTTCTTCAATGTGTTTGTTAGTGATGACACCCCACATTTTGTAATAAGACCAAGAGGTATAGATCACAATGAGAGGAACAAAAATACAAGCAGCAACAGTCATTACACCAAGAGTTTTGTGACTAGAAACAGCATCCCACATCGTTAAACTTGATGTTGGATCGATACTTGATGGCAATAAGAATGGGAATAATGCAAAACCAGCAGTTAAGATCGCACCCACAATCATCAGACTCGTACCTGTAAAACTTGCAGCTGCCTTACGTTTTCCAGCACTAAGAATAACCAATAATGCACCTAGGATTGCAACAATTGGTGCAGCCATAGTAATTGGATAGGTTGAGTAGTTATTCAACCAACCATGGTTTGCATTTGTTACAACTTCTTTTGCAAGTGGGTTTAATGCAGCATTAGTATTCACAGCAGTAGCGTAACTATAGCCTGAGATATTTCCAAAGAATAACCAAGCGCCAGCCGCTAAGAAACATATAAGGAATACGATTGCCATAATTTGAGTTGCTTTAGCTGAACGGTTATGTAAATCACCATCAGTACGAAGCATTAACCATGCACCACCGTGAGCACATAACATCGACAAACTCACAATACCGCAAATCAGCGCAAACGGATTCAATAATGCAAAGAAGCTGCCTGTGTATTGAGAACGTAAGGTGTCGTCTAAGCTAAATGGTACGCCCAAAAATAAGTTACCAAATGCAACACCGAATACTAGTGCTGGTACAGCACCACCAATGCACAGACCCCAATCCCAAGAAGTACGCCATTGAGTATTTTCCAGCTTGGAACGATAGTCAAATCCGACAGGTCGCAGGAACAGGGCAAATAAAACCAATAGTAATGCCCAGTACATGCCTGAGAATGCGACGGCATAAACCATTGGCCATGCGGCGAACAGGGCACCGCCCGCAGTAATAAACCAGACTTGGTTACCATCCCAGTGTGGTGCAATGGTGTTGATGGCGGCACGGCGTTCAGAGTCGGTTTTGCCTACAAATGGCATCAGTGCCATTGAGCCCATGTCGAAACCATCTGTGAGGGCAAAGCCAATCAGTAATACACCAACCAATACCCACCAAATAATTTTTAGGAGTTCATATTCGATCATGATTGAGCCTCCCCAGTTTTTGCTGCTAGTTTCTCAAAATGATATTTACCAGTGTGCAATGAACTTGGACCTAAACGAGCAAATTTGATCATTAAGTACATCTCAATAATAAGAAGTACGGTATAGAACGCGGCAAGTGCGATGATTGAACCCCATACATCACCTGTACTTACGCTTGAAACAGATAGATGTGTTGGTAGGATTTCACCGATTGACCACGGTTGGCGACCACCCTCAGCCACATACCAACCTGTTTGAGCTGCAATCCATGGGAGTGGAAGAGCAAACAGGGCGTATTTGAGTAACCAGGGCTTGTTCTCTGCATTGCGTTTTGCAACAGCCCAAGTTGCTAAGATGAATAGCAATAACATGAGGAAGCCAGAGGCAACCATGGCACGGAAAGAGAAGAACAATGCCGCTACATTAGGAATGGTGTCCTTTGTTGCTGCCTGAATGTGTTCTTCAGTTGCATCGACCACATTTGGAGAATATTTTTTCAATAAAAGACCATAACCCAAGTCTTTCTGGTTTTTCTCAAATGAAGCAAGCAATTCAGGAGAACGATCCCCTGCACGAAGCTTTTCTAGCTCACTGTATGCAACCATACCATTACGGATACGGATTTCGTGTTCCTTCATCAAGTCATGGATACCAGTGACCTGTTTATCGGTAGAGCGTGTTGCAATGATACCCATAACATATGGAATCTTAATTGCATAGTCGGTACGCATTTCTTTTTGGTTGGGGATACCAAATAAAGTAAATGCGGCTGGGGCAGGTTCTGTATGCCATTCAGCTTCAATTGCAGCAAGTTTGGTTTTTTGAACATCACCTAGCTCATAGCCCGATTCATCACCCAGTAAGATGACGCATAGGGTTGAAGCTAAGCCAAAAATTGCGGCGATTGCGAAAGAACGGCGTGCAAATGGTAAATCACGTTTCTTTAACAGGTAATAACTTGAGATCGCAAGTACAAAGATTGAACCTGTGACATAACCCGCAGAAACTGTGTGCACGAATTTAACCTGCGCAACAGGGTTGAAAATCAACGCGCCGAAGTCTACAAGTTCCATACGCATGGTTTCGTAATTAAACGCAGCACCAACTGGGTTTTGCATCCAACCATTGGCGATCAAAATCCATAATGCCGACATATTGGAGCCAATCGCAACTAGCCAAGTTACAGCTAAGTGTTGAACTTTAGAAAGACGATCCCAGCCAAAGAAGAATAGACCAATAAAAGTCGATTCTAGGAAGAAAGCCATTAAGCCTTCAATTGCAAGCGGTGCACCAAAGATGTCGCCTACATAGTGAGAATAATAAGCCCAATTGGTACCAAACTGGAATTCCATCGTTAAACCAGTGGTTACACCTAAGGCAAAGTTAATCCCGAAGAGTTTCCCCCAAAATTTGGTCATGTCTTTGTAAATTTCTTTACCAGAAATCACATAAGTGGTTTCCATAATGGCAAGAATAAACGCCAGACCTAGAGTGAGAGGAACGAAAAGAAAGTGATACATTGCGGTCATTGCGAATTGGAACCGCGAAAGATCGACCACGCTTTCAGAAATCATCAACGTGTCTCCTGATTGTTGGGTAGGTCACCAGCAATACGCTCGGCAACTTGATTGTTAAAATCTTTTGGAATGGTTGGGGCATCGAACCAGATATGTTTAATCACCATGAGAAGCACAACTTTAATAATAAGAATGATTGTGATTTCTCTGATTAATCTTCGGTTTGGGTCTTGAGAACTTGTCTTCATCGAGCCAGCCTCATAATTTTTAAGATGTTACACATTATTAATTAAAATTTACTAAAAATAAACCTTTAAGGTCTTTAAAATGAATTAATTTAGTATTATTTATAAAAATCAATTAATTATATAAATTTTGATCAAA
>NZ_DDAH01000154.1:0-5672 GCF_002333245.1 Acinetobacter sp. UBA2063 | reverse complement strand
GTTTGTGCCCCATGCAATCACATCAATATCCAGACTAATCTGATGCGATGGGCGAACACGTCCCGACTGTGTCTCTAATCGTTTTAAAGTCTCGATAATGTCATCAACCGATAAAGTGCTTCGTAATAGGCAGGCTGAATTCCAGTAATCTGCGCCAATTCCATCCCGACATGGAATCTGGTAAATCGGTGAAAATTCCACATGCCCCAGTTCTGCAAGTTGAGCATAGGCAAAAGTGAAATTTTGCTGCTGCTGAACATTACTGGCCAGTGCGAGCGCAAAAATTGTTTCTGTTGCGTTCAAGGCGAATTCCTACTGCATTTGCTTGGGCAATAATCGCGGGTTTACGAATGGTAATGCTAATCGATTCAATAGATGGAAATGTAGAAAATAAACAGTTCAATACGAGTTGAGCAGCGTGCTCAATGAGTTTGGGCTTGGCTTGCTGAATTACTTGTGAAGCAAGCTCACAGATTTGGGCGTAGTTGAGTGTATCGCCCAACTCATCTGAACATGCAGCCTGAGTCAGGTCATGATGAATGATTAAATCCAGCATCAAAGGTTGGATGATCTGACGTTCCCAGTTGAAACAACCGATTACGGTATCGACCTTTAGTCCCTCAATAATAATGGCATCCATAATGACCTTAATAAACCGATAAATAAGATTAATGCTTTAACAATGAAGCAGGTTGAATATTGTGAACCATTTTCAAACGCTGGTCAGCATAAATATCGGTATATGGTGCGAGAACACGCATGAAACGATCAAAATATAACATTTGCTTGAATAACAAGGCGAAGTCACGCGGAAACTTGATACCGTGACGCTCACCTACGCCAATCATATCCATCATGATGTCATTAAGGTCTGCTGGATTAGAGCTTAGAATTTCCTGAGGATCGGCCAAGAGCACACCACTAAACAGACGCTCCAAGTCATCTGCAAGTACCTGAGTGTCAATTTTTTGATGAGTCATGCCCATTTTCAGCATGTTTTCAGCCATTGCCGTATAGTTGGTATGTTGTAGCGCGTCCATAAATGCCATACATGCACTCCAGACCTCTGGGTTTAACTGACCTACAATACCGAAGTCAATAAAGCCAATGCGGCCATCTTCAAGCAACATCAGGTTTCCAGCATGTAAATCGGCATGAAAGCTCTTGCACAGCATTAAACTTCCAAACCATGTATTCATCGCGGTAATCAGCACTTGGGTTGGGTCTTTTGCGTATTTTTTTACCACATCAAAGTCAGTTAATGACACACCATAAAGACGTTGCATGGTTAACACACGGCGAGTCGAAAACTGATGGTAAACCTTTGGTGCTGTGGCAGCCTGATTACCCGAAACATTCAGATATTGAATGAAATCATCCAGATTTTGCGCCTCTTCAATAAAGTCCACTTCCCGTACCATACGGACCTTGATTTCATCAACAATCTCGGAAAGTGATGCGAACTTGATTTTAGGTACAGCACGTTCCAGCAGCTTGGTTGCCCAATGCACCACATTTAAATCGGTATATAGAATGGTTTCCACACCAGGCTTTTGGACTTTAATTACCACATCTTCGCCTGTAACCAATTTTGCGGCATGCACCTGCGCGATTGATGCAGAAGCCAATGGTTTTTCATCAATAAAACTAAAAATTTCATTGAGGTTCCTGCCCTCAAACTCCTCATTCAATACGCCCTGAATATAGCTGAAAGGTAAGGTTGGCGTCTGGTCTAGGCAGCCTTGAAATTCCTCAACATATTCACGAGGAAATAAAGATGGGGTACTGGCAATAAATTGTCCTAGCTTAATGTAAGTTGAACCCAATGATTCAAAAGTTTCACGCATCAATTTAGCATTGCTTGGTTTTTCTGTTGCATATTTGACACCTGCCTGTGCCGCAACAATCACAGTTTCACCTATACGCCCAATGGAACGCAGTCCATCAAATAAAATATTTCTTTTCATAATCTTTCAGTGCCTCATAGATGGCGTTAGTTTAGCAAATTTTGCTTAATTTACTGATCAAGTTGCCTGACAAATCGGACAATTTTCATCTTTTTCAAACTGTAAAATGCGTTGGGAAAGGTTTAAACCATTCCAAAGTAATAATTTTTGCCTGAGTGGCGTTAAACCAAGCCCTAAAAACAGTAATGCGTGATGAGCCTGTAATGCTGCAATTGTGACAGGTGTTGTTGCCAAAACACCAGAGTCTGCACAGCGTAGATTTTCATTGGCATGTTGCTCTTTTGGGAACAGGCACTCATAACATGCTGAATCTGATTCAACCATAAATAATTGTCCCTCAAAGCCAATGGCCGAAGCACTAATCAAGGGAACTTGATGTTTTTTGCACAGCGCATTAACTAAATATCGGGTACTAAAGTTATCACAACCATCTAAAACGACATCTTGGTGCCGTACCAATTCATCAGCATTACTTTCATCAAAACGACTATTTTGATAGTTCACCTGTATATGAGGATTAATTTTTTGAAGATGTTTGGCTAAGACTTCTGCCTTATAATGACCTAAATCATTTGAAGTAAATGCGATCTGTCTTTGCAAATTGCTGATTTCGATGGTATCCGCATCAATAATGGTAATTTTACCCACACCTGCCCGCGCCAGCAGTTCCGCACTGGTACAGCCGATTCCACCAGCGCCAATCATCAGCACATTGGCAAGCTTGAGTTTTTCTTGCGCCTCGATATCCCAACCCTCCAATAAAATTTGTCGACTGTAGAGATGCATTTCATCATTACTGAGTTCAAATTCATTTTCTGGATGTTGTGACACGTGGCTTGCTTCTGTATAGCTCAATCATGTTGCTGATTTTAAGTGGATGTATGTTTTGAGGAAAGTAATAAATTTTATTTTGACAAATAGAATAGCTTAACCATTTGAGTGTCCCAGAAATCATACCCGTTGAACTTCCGAAAGCCTATCGATTGCTAAATCATGGCCCCACTGTACTCGTTTCTGCCCAGCACGGCGAAGATCAGGATGTAATGGCAGCGGCATGGGCCTGTGCACTGGAAATAACACCTGCCAAAGTTACGGTTGTACTGGATAAAAGTACCAAGACAAGGCAACTGGTTGAGCAAAGTGGTTATTTTGCCTTACAAGTTGCCTGTTTCGATCAAATTGATATGGTGCATCAACTAGCGATGGTTTATTCCATCGCTTTTCTACTTTTCACAATCTTAAATCTTATTTAGCCGCCATACGGATGCCACCATCCAGACGAATCACTTCACCATTCAGATATGAATTTTCAGCAATGTGTGCAACTAAACGCGCAAATTCTTCAGGACGACCCAAACGTGATGGATAAGGCACCATTTGCCCCAAAGCATCCTGTACATTTTGTGGCAAGCCTTTCAGCATTGGCGTTTCCATAATGCCAGGTGCAATGACCATGACACGAATCGCATGGCGCGCCAATTCACGGGCAATCGGCAAGGTCATGGCAACCACCGCACCTTTTGAAGCTGAATAGGCAGCCTGACCAATCTGACCATCAAAAGCTGCAACTGAAGCCGTATTGACAATCACGCCACGGTCTTCATCGTCTGCTTCAACTGTATTCTTACTCATGGCCTCAGCAGCAAAGCGTAGCATATTAAATGTACCAGTCACGTTGATCTGCAAGGTTTTGGAGAACATTACCAAATCATGTACACCTTCTTTGCCCAGCACTTTTGCAGATGGGCCAATGCCTGCACAGTTGACCAAGCCATGTAAACTGCCATGCTTGGCAATGACATCTTGAAAGAATTGTTCCGCCGCCTGTTCATCAGTCACATCCAGCTTTACAAACTCAGCCTTTTCACCCAATGCCTGTGCCTGTTGTTCGCCTGCCTCAACATTCATATCAACCAGCGTAACTGATGCGCCTTTTTCCACCAGATATTCTGCGGTTGCAGCTCCCAAACCAGAACCACCACCTGTAATAACAAAGTGTTTTCCCTGAATTTTCATTGGAATATTCCTGTTTACATAAAAATTATAAATGTTCGGCACTTAGCATAATTATTATGATCACAAATGCAATATCTTAATATCGCACAATACATGTCGTTTTTGGCGATTCTTATTTAATCTAGCTTCTGTCCCAAGCTCACCCGATCATTGCCACCATAATCCTTGATGGTCTGGATTTGGTTAAAACCGTACTGCTCAAAGATGTCACACACCGCCTGACCTTGATCATAACCATGTTCAAGCACAATCCAGCCGTGTGGTTTTAACCAGTCTTTGCCTTGACGCATAATCGTTTCAATATCCGCTAAACCATGATTGGCTGCAATCAACGCCCGTTCAGGCTCAGATTTCAGCTTTTGCATGTGGAGATCATCAGGATCAATATACGGTGGATTAGAGACAATCAGATCAAAGCTTTGTTGATCTAAAGCCTCAAACCAAGCACCGCAGGCAAACTTAACCTGAGTTAAGCCATGCTTTAAGGCATTTTCTTTGGCAACATCCAGCGTTGGCTGATAAATATCAGTTGCAATCACTTGCCACTTTGGACGCTCACTGGCAAGCGCCAATGCAATTGCGCCTGTGCCTGTGCCTAGATCAACAATATTGGCATCTTGAGCAAGCGGAAGATTTAAAACCGTTTCCACCAAAATTTCGGTATCAGGACGTGGCACCAAAGTGTCATGGGTGACTTTTAAATCCAGCGTCCAGAATGGTTGTGAGCCTGTGACATAGGCCAAAGGCTCACCCTGTTCAATTCGGGCCAGCCCATCCAAATAAGTTTGCTGCTGAATTTCTGTCAATTCCTGCTCAAGCCTAAATTTAAGCTCTAAAATACTGACACCTATAATATGCTCAAGTAGCCAGGCAGCTTCCTGACGCTCATAGCTATCAATTTCGCCTTTAATCTCTAAAGCCTGAGCAATATTCATTAGCCACCATTTTCCTGTGCCAGCATTGCCAACTGATCTGCCTGATATTCACGATGCAGGCTATCCAGCAATTCAGTTAAATCGCCTTCCATAATTGCATCCAGCTTATATAAAGTCAGGTTAATACGGTGATCGGTCATCCGTCCTTGTGGATAGTTGTAGGTACGGATACGCTCAGAACGGTCACCTGAACCCACCAGATCACGACGCATTTCAGAAGTTGCCGCATCAGCCGCTGCACGTTTTGCATTTTCCAGACGTGATACTAACAACGCCATCGCTTTGGCTTTGTTCTTATGCTGGGAACGTTCTTCTTGACATTCCACCACCACACCTGATGGAATGTGAGTAATACGCACCGCAGAATCGGTTTTGTTAATGTGCTGACCACCCGCACCCGATGCACGGTAGGTATCAATACGTAAATCGGCAGGATTGATTTCCACTGTGGTATCGACATCAACTTCTGGCAGAATGGCAACCGTGCATGCGGAGGTATGCACACGACCTTGTGATTCGGTTGCAGGTACACGCTGTACACGGTGTGCGCCACTTTCAAATTTCAGGCGACCATAGACACCCTCTCCATCGACACGGCAGATCACTTCCTTATAACCGCCATGCTCACCTTCATTTTCAGAAAGCACTTCGATACGCCAGCCTTGATTCTCAGCATATTTGCTATACATACGGAACAGGTCACCTGAAAAAATTGCAGCCTCATCACCGCCTGTTCCCGCACGAATTTCCAGAT
>NZ_DDAH01000185.1:0-16965 GCF_002333245.1 Acinetobacter sp. UBA2063 | reverse complement strand
ACCGCAAGTTGCACGTATTGATGCGCATGTTCGTCCAATTGAAGGCGTTGCCCGTTACTGCTATGCAGGTACAGTTCTTCATACCAAACCACAGAATTTTAATGCAACACGCGCTCCACTCCAGTTGGGTGCGGAGCTATATGGTCATGACAGCATCGAAGCTGATGTGGAGATGATTGATGTCATGCTGGGCCTGTTGGAGAAAACTGACAGTTTGCAAGGTGTTCATCTGGATTTAGGTCATGTCGGTTTATTTCGTAGTTTGGTGAAACGTGCTGGTTTAAATAAAAACACTGAAAGCCAGCTGTCTGATTTATATCAGCGTAAGGCTTTACCAGAATTAGAAGAATTTACTCAAAGCTTGCCAATGGGTAATGATTTTTATGCTCTAGGTCGCTATGCAAGTGACCTTAATGCATTACAGGCACATTTAAGCCATGACATTTTAAGTGATGCTGATTTTAAAAATGCGTTTGATGCATTGAAAACAACATTCACTCAAATTCAGTCACGTTGGTCGAATCTGAATATTGGAATCGATGTGGTTGAGTTGCGTAGTTATCACTACCATACGGGCCTGATGTATGCCATTTATGCACCGAATCGTGCTGCGCCGCTTGCGCAGGGTGGACGTTATGATGGTATTGGTGAGCACTTTGGCCGTGCACGCCCAGCCACAGGCTTTAGTTGTGACTTATATGCCTTGGGTGCTACACAGTTTGCTGAAATTGAAACTGTCGTTGCGCCAAAAGGAAATGATCAGGATTTATTAACCGCGATTGCAGATGCACGGGCGAATGGTTCGCGTGTGGTGCAGTTGCTGGGTAATGATGAGTTAAGTTCAGTGCCTTATGCAACCCACCAAATGGTGTTGCAAAATGGGCAATGGATCATTGAAAAAATTTAATTGCCGAGTTGTAAAAACAACTTGGTTTCCAATTCTAACAGCATGATGTAATGAGGCTATTATGGGCAAAAATGTTGTGGTACTGGGTACCCAATGGGGCGACGAGGGTAAAGGTAAGATCGTCGACCTGCTCACAGATCAGGCGGCTGCGGTCGTACGCTACCAGGGCGGGCACAATGCAGGACATACGCTTGTGGTCGGTGGTAAGAAGACTGTATTACACCTCATTCCATCAGGTATCTTACGTGACAACGTATTGTGCTTAATTGGTAATGGTGTTGTTCTTTCTCCTGAAGCACTGATCAAGGAAATGGCGATTTTGGAAGAGGAAGGCGTACCTGTAAAAGAGCGTCTGCGTATTTCTCCAAACTGTCCGTTGATTTTGCCAAACCATATTGCACTTGATCAGGCCCGTGAGAAAAAACGTGGTAATGCCAAGATTGGTACAACAGGTCGTGGTATTGGCCCAGCATACGAAGATAAAGTTGCCCGTCGTGCGGTACGCGTTGCAGACTTGGTTCGTGGTGGCGCTAATTTGGAAGAAAAACTCAAGGAAATGCTTGAGCTTCATAACTTCCAGCTTTCTCAATTCTATGGCGTTGAAGAAGTTAAGTTTGAAGATGTGTTGGCACTTTGCAACGAATGGCGTGAAGTTCTTGCCCCGTTGGTAATTGACGTAACCAAAGTGTTGCATGATTACCGTAAAGAGGGTAAAGCAATCATGTTTGAAGGTGCACAAGGTTCACTGCTTGACATCGATCATGGTACTTATCCATTTGTAACAAGTTCTAATACAACTGCGGGTGGCGTAAGCTCTGGTTCTGGTATGGGTCCTTTACATTTAGACTATGTGTTGGGTATTACCAAAGCCTACACAACACGTGTAGGTGCTGGTCCATTCCCAACTGAGTTGCATTATGATGCTGCGACAGATACAGGTGATGCGATTGGTCGTCATTTGGGTACAGTAGGTCATGAATTTGGTGCGTCTACTGGTCGTCAACGCCGTTGTGGTTGGTTTGATGCGGAAATTCTACGCCGTTCAGTTGAAGTGAATTCGTTGTCTGGTATCTGCCTAACCAAGCTTGATGTATTGGATGGTTTAGAAGAAATCAAAATCTGTGTAGGTTATGAAGATGTTGATTCAGGCTGTGCAGGTTCTTCTGATGCAGTTTCATTTGAAAGCTTAAAACCAATCTATGAAACAATGCCAGGTTGGAGTGAGTCTACAGTAGGCTTAACTCAAATTGATCAACTTCCTGCGAATGCCTTGGCTTATGTAAAACGTCTTGAGCAGCTCATTGAATGCCCAATTGATATCGTTTCTACAGGTCCAGACCGTGCGGAAACCATTATTTTACGTCATCCATTTTCAGCTTAAATTGAATAGATAACGTCAAAAGCCTCTTTTTAAAAGGGGCTTTTTTATTTTTATGGATTTATATATCAAAAATATCTAGCAAAAAATCAGCTTTTTATTCCAGTCATTGTTATTTCACAGCGTGGAAAATCCCCGTTATATTCACTCTACATTCAAACAAAGAGGGGTTTAACCATGACGAAAAAAACAATTCGCTATAATGGATATGAACTGGCATGCCAATGTTAGATTATATCAAGGCGATTAAAAGGGTACAAACCAGTTCTGATCAGGTGGGGAAAGGAATTGGTTTGAACATTTTGATACAATAAGAATAATCCTGAATATTAAATAAAATTTTAATAACAAATCTAGGGGAATCTATTGATTCCCTTATTTTTTTCTAAAAATAAAAACTCTTATGTTTTGGAGTGGATAGCACAGCAGTTGTAATCAGTATACATAATCGTATTGTGAGCTAAATAAAATGGTCTTAGAATTTTAAATTGACAAGATATAAAAATGAAACGGGATCAGCAATGGCAGGTGGTTGGGCACGTGACGGTGCAGAGCAGGAGCAGATTGATGCAACAATTCATGATGCGATTGCAAAAGCAAGACAAGGTCTTTCTCATAATGAAGATGGAGAAGCCGCCCTATATTGTGAAGAATGTGGCGAGCCCATTCCTCAAGCCCGCCGTGAAGCGATGAAAGGCGTGAAATATTGTATTCGTTGCCAGCAACAACTTGAGGAAAAGAGCAAAGCACTGGAACTATTTAATCGGCGGGGAAGTAAGGATAGTCAATTACGTTAAATCTTTTGCCTTGTTAATCTTCTATCTCTTTCACAGCATTATATACAATGCTCGGTTCAATATTGAGCAGCTTTTTACCAAAGCTGCGTAACCACCACACCAGTTGAGACGTAAAGGGAACCGTTGCGTTCACCTCAACAATATTTTCCTCTAGTGCCGTAATGGTCTGGTCTTTGCTCAACTGGCTTTCATAAAAGCTTTTGGCTGTATTTTCCGTCATGGTTAGCTTTAACTGAATTTGTTCAGTTGGTTTGCTGTAATCCACGCGGAAACCCAGTGCACCTGAGTCAATGTAATGATCAATATCAAAATTGACAGGATGCAGTGCCCGACTATCCAGAACCGTGGCTGCCTTAAAACGGTGCAGGGCAAAAGTTTGCACTTCAGTTTTATCATTTCTGGTACAGATTAAATAAATCACTGCACCTTTTTGTACCAGTGCCAGAGGATTGAGGATATAGGTTTTATCTTCTCCCTGATGGGTTCTGGCACGATAGATACATTCAATTTGCTTGTCTTGTAACAGTCCCTCATAAATTGCCTGCTGTGCATGTTTATCCACAATTGGCGGAATGAGCGGCTGTGTCGCTGGAACAATGCGCACACGGTTGATCCATTGTCTGACATTGTTTTGTGTGGAAAGACTGCGTTTTGCCAAGTCGAACCACGGCATCATTTCTTCAAGCAAGCTGGGTGGAAGCAAATGGCGTAAATGCTCTTCCACCATCATAAAGGTGACCGCCTGTGAGCTGGTCATGTGCGGCAAACTCTGGATGGGCGCGTCTGAACGCCAGCGCCAGCCTTGCGGAACCGTTTTATTGCTTTCAATGGGAAAACGCTGTGAAATTTGATTTAAGTCACGTTGAATCGTACGCAAACTAATCTCAATACCCTCACGTTCCAGAATTTCCTGCAATTCACGCGTGCCCATCCATTTACCCGTAGAAAGGCGGGACAAGATTTGCCATTGACGATAAAGGCTGTTTGACGTTTCTTTTTCTTGTATGGATGACATAGGCGTAATATGCAATTCAATGAGCTAGAGCTGACACAATAAAAAAACTCCGATTATTTAGCAAGTACATCACATTTAGATTACGTATTTACGACTGAAACCAATGCAGATTTGCTTAAAACTTTTAAAACTGCTTCAAAAATGATCATTTTATATAGGTGGCATTGAAATTGCTTACTTAAGAGATAAATAAATGATGAGATGAGGTTTCTATGCCAGAACAAGAACACAATCTAAATATCAGTACAGATTATTATTCTCCAGACCAAACGGCAGCGGTTTCGGTATATTCGTCCACATTTATTCCAGATATTCCAGATATTCCAGAGCTGAGCAGTATTACCACTAACCTGTTTGAACAACTCAAATCACAATTTTTTAATGAAATGCTCGATGATAAGAGCTTTAATGGAGAGGCATCAAAAAAGATTGAACAATGGTTAAGTATCCGTAGCCTTGATGAGTTAAAGGTGCTGGGAGCGCAGGCAAAGCAGCATTTTTTGTATCAGGGTATCACCTTTAATGTGTATGGGGATCAGGAGGGAACAGAGCGGACCATTCCTTATGACTTAATCCCGCGTGTCATTGAGAAAAAACAATGGGAGAAAATATCATCAGGCTGTGCACAACGTGTTAAGGCGCTAAATCTATTTCTGGATGACATTTACCATGAACAAAACATTCTTAAGGATGGGCTGATTCCCGCACATCAGGTGATGGCACATGAAGCCTTTCAGCCGCATATGCTCAGGCATCATCTTAAAGGCAAGGTTTATTCACAAATCAGCGGCATAGACATTATTCGAGATGGGCGAGGTGATTTCTTTGTGCTTGAGGACAATTTAAGAACGCCATCAGGGGTGTCTTATATGCTGGAAAGCCGAAAAATCAGCCAAAAATTGATGCCTGATTTGTGCAGTAGCAATAATTTACAGGGGATTGAACAATACCCAACTTTATTAAGGGCTATTCTGGAAGAGAATGCCTATGTTGATAAGCCCTTTATTGTGGTGCTGACTCCAGGCCGTTTTAACAGTGCCTACTATGAACACGCCTTTTTGGCGCGTGAAATGGATGTGCCGCTGGTGACAAGTCGTGATCTTTTTGTTGAGAATGACAAGGTCTTTGCAAAAACCATTCGTGGCCGTCAGCAGGTGGATGTGATTTATCGCCGTGTTGATGATGAGTTTCTAGACCCACTGGTATTCCGTGCTGACAGTACGCTTGGTGTGGCGGGTTTGATGTCGGCCTATCTACAGAACAATGTGGTGATTGCTAATGCACCAGGAACAGGGGTTGCTGATGACAAGTCAATCTATCCTTATGTTGACCAAATGATTCAGTATTATCTGGGAGAAACCCCGATTTTAAGTAATGTGCCTACTTATCAATGCCGAGACAGTGAACAACTGGATTATGTGCTCAACAATCTGGAAAAGTTGGTGGTTAAGGAAGCACAGGGTTCAGGTGGATATGGCATGTTGATTGGGCCTCAAGCGGATCAACAGCAAATTGAGCAATTTAGACAGAAAATTATGCAGACCCCGCATTTATATATTGCACAGCCAACCTTGGCACTGTCAGTTGCACCGACATTGACCACAGATGGCGTTGCTGAGCGACATATTGATTTACGCCCATTTGTATTGAGTTCACCTTACCGTACGGAAATTGTGCCAGGAGGATTAACGCGGGTGGCTATGCAGGCAGGTTCGCTGGTGGTCAACTCTTCTCAGGGTGGCGGCATTAAGGATACCTGGGTGGTGGAATCGCTGCACTCCTAACATCTTTCCTATGCAGCAATAACATTGCACATATCCTTTGTGTGCAGTGCGATATTTCACAGGAATTTATGATTAATAAGGGAGGAGATTTATGCTTTTACTTAGCTCAAGTGCTCAACATATTTATTGGTTAGGTCGTTATTTATTTCGTATTGAGTATATGGCGAGTCATTTGCCCTTTACAGATGACCAACAGGCAGCAAGATTTGCACAGGCATTGTGTCTGCATATTGATGATGCTGAAAGTTTGAACCAATTTATGCTGGATCGGCAACAGCCATATTCCTTGATGAGCCAGCTTGAGATTGCTCGGGATAATATTCAGGAGCTTAGGGGATTGTTGAGTTCTGAAACTTATGCTGAGCTGAACCACTTAATAAAAAATGTCGTGTCTGATGTGCCAACTATCCAGAATATCGTAAAGGAATGTTGTGCAATCCTGAAAACAGAACAAGAGGATATTGCTTTATTTTTCCATATTGGACAGGGTATGGAGCAAATTGATACCTGTTTTCGGTTGCAGCATAATATTCATGATGTGCTGAAGAAGACTGATCCAGTGATTGAACGATTATTTCATTTAGGTTGGGATGACTTGCAACCAAGTTGGAAAATATTGAAAAATCAACCTGACTTGAACCAGTTTTATGCATTTACCTATAAACTGGAAAATCAATTTGAGGCGTTCGCATGAAACTGATGGTGAATCACCAAACGCATTATCATTATACGCAGGCTGCACGGAATAGTGTGCAGTCGATTAAAATGATACCGCAGAGTTCACGGCACCAGTTGGTTGAGTCCTGGCATATTTGCGTTCCAGGGCAATACACCAGTAAACTTGATGCCTTTAACAACCTCTGGATTACGGCAAGCCAGCGACATGACTACCATTACCTGACCATTATGGCGCAGGGGGTTGTTGATTTGTATGATACTGAACTGGGTTATGTGGACACTGGTGTTTCACCAATATTGTTTTTACAGGGCACAAACATGACCTGTTGCGACTTAATGATGCGGGATTTTGCCCAGACCATTGTAAAGGTGAACGACCGCCATCATCTTGTGTTACTGGCAGAGCAGATTTTACAGCACATCCCTTATCAGCCTGAAAGCACATCTGTAACGACTTCTGCAATAGATTCATTTTATGCTGGGCAAGGTGTATGTCAGGATCATGCACATGTGTTCATTGCCATGTGTCGTGCGTTACAATTACCAGCCCGTTATGTGTCTGGCTATTTGTATGACCAAAACCAGCCACACCTTGCCAGTCATGCATGGGCAGAAGTTTTTGTGGAAAATGAATGGTATTGTTTCGATATCAGTAACCAGATATTTACACCCAAAAGTCATATCTATGTTGCAATTGGCCGTGATTATCTGGATGTTGCGCCCGTACGGGGTGTGCGTGAACAGGGTGGCATTGAAAGTATGACATCCAGTGTTCAAGTTTTGGCTTGTTGAGTGTGAAGAGAGAAAGATGACCTATTGTTGTGCATTAAGATTAGAGCAAGGTTTGGTATTGATTAGTGATACTCGAACTAATGCAGGGGTCGATCATATTTCTGTATTTCGTAAATTACATACCTTTGGTATTGAGGGTGAGCGTTTTATTGCATTGCAAACGGCAGGTAATTTAGCAACAACCCAAGCTGTTATTGGTCATTTACAAAATGCTTTAGCATTACATCAAGAGCCAAATTTATATAGCGCAAATACCATGTTTGAAGTTGCTGAATTAATTGGGAAGACTTTGCGTAAGGTGCTTGAGGATGTTACGACTGATACTCAGGAACAGATGAATTATTCCTGTAGTATTTTGGTAGGTGGACAGATACAGGGTGATGAGATGCAACTTTATAATGTCTATCCTCAAGGCAATTTTATTTGTGCCACAACTGATACACCATATTTTCAGATTGGTGAAAGTAAATATGGAAAGCCAATTTTAGATCGTGCACTGCACTATACGATGCCATTAGATGATGCATTACGTTGCAGTTTGATCTCTTTTGATTCAACATTAAGGTCTAATGTTTCTGTTGGATTACCTTTAGACGCGTTGGTCTATCATAAAGACAGTTTTATGATTCCAGAGGGCAAGCGCATCAGTGAGGAAGACCCTTACTTTAGCCAAATTAGTAAGCAGTGGTCTGATACCTTGCGCCGTGGTTTGCAGGAACTACCAAAACCAACAGTAGATTATTGGGGCTAGTCAGCAAAGACAGGCATAATGAACTAAAATGCTTTATAAGTGTAAGAAAAAAATGATATTTCAACTTTGTTATGCCAGTACCAGTACTTCTGAAAAATCATATTTGCCACTTGATTTAAGAGAAGTTTTAAATGAGGCACACCATTTTAATTATGTGAATAATATACATGGTGTGCTGTACTTTGCAGATGGTTATTTTTTCCAGTGTCTGGAGGGAGAACAATCAGTTATTTTGGAACTGCTTGATAAAATCAAGAAAGATCCTCGCCATCATCAGATTTATATTTTTAATCCTCAACGCATCTCACAAGGTCATTTCAAAGATTGGTCAATGAAATTTGTGCGGAAAAATAGTCAAGTTTCAGAGTTTTTCCAGCAGCATCTACAACAGGCCGAGTTTAATCCCTATTTGTTAAATGAGGGTTTGATTGCAGCATTGATTCCATTGCTTGCGGATATATAAATGGGTGAAGTGGCTTAAAAATCCAAGATATTGGTTTGTGCTTGTTTTTGGTTTAAGCTAATTTTTATAATACATCGGATAGGTCAGTAATCATAAATTCCTGACCTATCTTTTAATCTGCTTAATACAAGAGCTGACGTTTTGGACGTTGGCTCAAGCGACATAACAGTTCATAGCCAATGGTGCCATTTGCGGTAGCGACATCATCTACCAAACGGTGTTTGCCCCATAATTCAACTTGCGTGCCTAATTCAACGTGCAAACCAGTGACATCAATGGCAATCATATCCATGCTTACACGTCCGATCAAAGGAACTAATTGGTGATTAATCGCCACAAAATTTGGTTTGATATATGCTCTTGGATAACCATCACCATAGCCAATTGAGACAATGGCAATCTTCATAGGCTGTGCTGCTGTAAAGGTTGAACCGTAACCTACAGATTCGCCTTGTTGAATAGAATTAAGCGCAATAATTCTAGCACTAAATGTCATCACAGGTTTGAGATCAAGCGTATGGACGTTTTGATCGGCAAAAGGCGTTGCACCATACAACATGATCCCTGGACGAACAAAGTCGAAATGTAGTTCAGGATATTTATAGATTGCCGCAGAATTGCAACACGATGCCAGAATCGGTTCACATGCTTGTTTTACTTGTAGAAACTGGTTTTTTTGTTGTTCATTTAATGGATGATCTGAATCAGCGTTGGCAAAGTGCATGGTGAGTACACAGGTAAAACCATGTGATTTTAAGCGTTGAATCACTTCAATAATTTCTGTCGCTTTAAAACCCAAGCGATTCATACCGCTATTCAGCTTTACCCAGACCTTTAGGTTCAAAGCGTTATAATGATCTTTATGGGCAATTAACCATTCAACCTGCAGGGTCTGATGAACAACACATTCTAATTTGTGTGCCAGCACACTTTGCATTTCATCGGCAGAAAAAACACCTTCAATCAGGGTGATGGGCTGTGCATATCCCAACTCTCGGATTTCTAAGGCTTCTTCAACGCAAGCGACACCGAAAGCATCGCTATCCTTTAAGGCTGCTAAGCATTCTTTTACACCATGTCCGTAAGCATTGGCCTTGACCATGCTGACAATTTTCGCTGTTGGGGCAAGTTGTTTGACACGGTTTAAATTATATTGCAGTGCCTGACTGTCAATATAAACTGTTGCTTGGCGCACCCTCGTTACTCCTTGGGAATGACAATTGGTAATTTGTGTTAGATACACTGTTGAGTGATAAATAAATACAAAAAATAGTTCTATTTAAAAATATTCACTATTGTAGACTTATCAAGCTCAAATAGACATGAACATCTAGGTTTTTGATCATAAATTAACTTAAGATCGAAAAATCTATTAGGTTATTGATTGCAAATAATTTGTAAAAGTTTCAGGCTTTATTTTCCATATAAAACTATACATTCTAAAAGCTATCATGGCGTTAGATGCTCCCACTTAGGAAAATTCTGAACTTTACGAGTTAGGGCAAGAATCAGATGATGGTGGAGCGTGGGTTTGTAATTTAAATGAACTCAAAGAGAGATTAAACAATGCATTTTAAACAAGGATATGCTGAATAAATGATGAAAATATTTTGTTATCTGGGATGGAGTACATTATTTTTCTGTCAGTCAGTTATGGCTTGTATGCCACATTCACCCAATGATGTATTTATTGCCCGTTACTACGGTTCACTGCCAGTACAGGGGAGTTCAGACTTCATCTTTCAACTGAGTTCAGGTCAATTTATTTTTCGCTCAAAACTAGATGAAGTTAAATATAAAAAACCTACACAATGGAAAAGTACATTTTCTAGTCAAAATATTGAAAAGGGCAGTTTGATCATCGGTTTAGCTTATACTCCTGACTTTGCTAAACTTGAACAATATCAAATTACTTCATTTGCAACTTTGAGTTGTGCTCATAATCAGCTCAGTGTTTCTAGACCAGTGCAGCCGTTTTTAGCTTGGAATCGACAGATGGCAAAGTGTGCAATCGGGGGGCGGAAAACAATTGGTATCAAAACGATTGGTATATTAGATGGATTTATACAATATGATCAATCACATTACTTAGCACAACTTCAACAAAAATATCCAACATGTGAACAACTCAATAAAGCATTTCCATCATTTGAAATGGAAGAAAATAGCCAAGATTCGAATTTACTCTCAAGCTGGAAACTATGGTGGGCAAAGTTAATAAGTCAGATTAAATCATGGTTTTAATAAAAAAGAGCAATGCAGGCATTACTCTTCATCATCATACTGAGCATAATACTCAGGAGATAAGTTACTAAAACGCGTATATTGTCCTTCAAAAGCAAGACGCACCGTACCAATTGGGCCGTTACGCTGTTTACCAATAATAATTTCGGCTGTGCCTGCTTCTTTAGATTCTTTATTGTAGACTTCGTCACGGTAAATAAACATGATTAAGTCCGCATCCTGTTCAATTGCACCAGATTCACGCAAGTCTGACATCACAGGGCGTTTATTAGGTCGGTTCTCTAAGGAACGGTTCAGCTGTGAGAGAGCAATTACTGGACATTGCATTTCTTTTGCCAATGCTTTCAGGCTTCGGGAAATTTCCGAAATCTCACCAACACGGTTATCACCCATACCTGGCACTTTCATTAACTGCAAGTAATCGACCATGATGCAGCCAATTTTTCCATCATGCATTTTAGCAATACGTCTGGCACGTGCCCGAACCTCCGTTGGTGGCAGAGCAGAGGAATCATCAATATAAAGATGTTTTTCCTGTAACTGCAAAATCGTGCCTGTAACCTTTGACCATTCATCTCCATCCAGCTTACCTGAACGCAGATGGCCTTGATGCACTTTGCCATAGGAGGAAATCAAACGCATGGCGATGGAATCCGCAGGCATCTCCATTGAGTAAACAAGGGCAGGAAGATTGCTGTTAAATAAAACGCTTTCAACCAGATTCATGGCAAATGTGGTTTTACCCATAGAGGGACGAGCCGCGACAATAATTAAATCACCTGCCTGCATCCCATAGGTTTTATTGTCCAGTTCAAGGAAACCTGTGGAAAGGCCTGTGATATTGCCATCCATTTTGGACAGCTCATCCAGTTTGCTAATCACATCCGCAGTGACTGAACTGATTGATTTTGGGCCTGAATCCTTTTTATTGTTGTTATGCTGTTCTGCCAGAGAGAAAATATTGGTTTCAGCCAAGTCCAGAATTTCGCTGACAGGACGGCCCTTGGTGTCATAGGCATTTTGTAAAATATCTGTGCTGACCTTGATCATGCTGCGTAAGGTTGAAAATTCCTTAATCTTACTGGCATAGATTTCAAGGTTATAGAAGCTTGATGGAGAATCTGCCATCAATTGCATTAAATACTCTTCACCACCAATCGCATCCAGCAGGTTTTGCTTGAGTAACCAGTCATTGACCAGAACCGCGTCATAAGGCGAGTTTTCCTGTGCCAGTTTTTCAATGGCACGGTAAATATATTTATGGCGTGTGGCATAAAAATCATTCTCTTTCAGCAAGTCACCGACTTGTTCAAATGATTCAGCAACCGTCATTAAAGCCGCCAGTACTGCCTGTTCAATCGCCAGATTATGCGGTGGCGTTCTAAATTCTTTCAATTGACCTGAGTCATTCACGTTACTCTCTGTCTTTGGAGTATTTTTTGCAAAACTGGCATTTGCCTGTGACATAACAAGACCTAATAAAAAGATGAAACCGTAAAAGAGTGACTATCTTAATCCAAATGGATGCAGACAGGAGGGTTTAATTGGAAGAAAATTGTGTAAGTGGTGAAAATACAGCTTGATGGTTTTGGCAAAATTGAGACGTAAAAAAGGGCATGTAAAAACATGCCCTTTTCTTTGCAAAAATTACTCAGATACGATTGTAACGAGAACTTCAGCAACAACATCATGGTGCAATTGGATTGCGATGTTGAATTCACCAGTGTGACGAAGCGCACCGTTTGGTAAACGAACTTCTGCACGGTCTACAGCAAGACCAGCATTGGTCAAGGCATCAGCGATGTCACGAGTACCGATCGAACCGAAAAGTTTACCTTCATCACCAGCTTTAGCTGTGATGACGATATTCACTTCGTTTAATTGTTCAGCACGTGCATTTGCAGCAGCCAAAATAGCAGCTTCCTGTTTTTCAAGTTCAGCACGACGAGCTTCAAAAGCAGCAGTGTTTGCTTCAGTTGCAGCTACAGCTTTACCTTGAGGGATCAGGAAGTTACGACCGTAACCAGCTTTAACTGATACTTTGTCGCCCAATTTACCAAGGTTCTTAATGCGTTGTAATAAGATAATATCCACGGCTCAACCTCACTTATGATTGTCAGTGTAAGGAATCAACGCTAAATAGCGCGCTTGTTTAATCGCTAACGCTAATTGACGTTGATAACGAGCTTTAGTACCTGTAATACGGCTAGGAACGATCTTGCCGTTTTCAGTGATGTACTGTTTTAAAGTGTCGATATCTTTGTAGTCGATGTACGCAACTTTCTCAGCTGTAAAGCGGCAGAACTTGCGACGACGGTAAAAACGTGCCATTGATGTTCTCCTTATTCAGCTTCTTGAACTGCGTGTTGTGCTTCTTCACGTTGCGCCTTACGGGCACGTTTTTCTTCAGCACTTTTCGCAAGTAGAGATTCTTCAGTGATTGCGTGTTCACGACGGATGATGATGTTGCGAATGATCGCGTCGTTATAACGGAACAATTCTTCTAGTTCATCAAGAGTCGTTTGACCACATTCAACATTCATAAGAATGTAGTGTGCTTTATGAATCTTGTTAATTGGGTAAGCCAATTGGCGACGGCCCCAATCTTCTAAACGGTGAATTTGACCTTCAGCTTCTTTGATCTGAGAGATATAGCGTTCAACCATACCTACAACTTGATCGCTTTGGTCTGGGTGTACCAATAGTACGATTTCGTAGTGACGCATTGTCAGCTCCTTACGGTTTAAGCAGCCCCTGACTTGATAAAGCCAGAAGCAAGGAGTCATAACTAATTTAGTTATGTCGCAAATTGCGAAGCGACAATTCTAGTCATGTTTGGTTTAAATCGCAAGTTATATTGGCGTTTTGTGATGATCTAAACAGTGTAGAATACATTGGCAAGAGAGAAGTAGCTTATTTTATGTGGTTTGGGAAATTGGCTTGTAACCCAGCTAAAGCAAACTGGCTAAAATGTCGGGCCAATTGTTCTGGTGGCAGATGGATAATGGGAAGCAATGGACTATGTGGAATATGGGTACTGGTGGCAATAATTAACATCATACAGGGCGCAACTACGCTTAATGTCATTGGTAGTAGCATAGGATGCTGTTCGTCTATTCCCGAAATCTGACAAATGATATTTTGTATCAATCGTAGTTTTCTGGTAACTTCATGCTGCATAAAATCCTGTAAATAAATGGATGAGGACAAGAGTTCCCGAATAAAAACTTTGCTATGCCATTGTCCTGTGTCACAGATTTTTTCAATTAAAGTTTTAAAAAATTGCTGTAACTTTTCTTCTGGTATCAATGCACTTTCTACCAAATCAATGAGATATTGCTCATCAATATAATGTGCATGGGCTTCGATTAATACGGCTTTATATAAGCCATCACGTCCATTGAAATGATAGTTAATCGCTGCCAAATCGACTTCGGCAGCTTGGGCAATGGCTTTGTTACTGGTCTGGGCAAAGCCATGTAGGGCAATCAGGTTGCCTGCGGCATCCAGAATTTTGGCTTTGGTTGCATCACCATCACTGCGTCTATTACAGGACATGATTGCCTCACGATATTTTTCTAGCCCAAGTATATCTTTTTTTGCCAATCTGGTGTAGTTTAAATTTAAATTTAATTTAAACTTTAGGGTAAAAAGGTTTGCAGCTCATGAAAAAAACTGCCATTGCTGTATCTGTGCTGATTGCGATTGCTATTTTGGCAGTTGCGATATGGTTTTTTCAACGGGATGAACAGAAAGATGCTGCGCTCACCTTATATGGCAACGTTGATATTCGTCAGGTGTCACTGGCATTTGAGGAGTCGGGACGGATTCAAAGTTTAAATGTGCAGGAGGGCGATAAGGTACGGCAAGGGCAGCTATTGGCACAGTTGAATACCGATGCGTTAAAAATTCAGGCAAAACAAGCTCAAGCCCAGTTAGATGTGCAGAAACAAGCCATCATTAAACAGGACGTAGGCACACGCCCCGAAGAAATCACCCAAGCGAAAGCCCAGATTGTTTCGGCGCAAGCCCAACTGGAAAAAGCCAATAAGGATTTGCAGCGTTTACAGGTTTTAAATCAAAGTACCGCAGGGCAAGCGATTAGCAAGCAGGAACTGGATTATGCCAAAAGTAATCAGGCAACCGCAGCAGCGACTTTAAAAGAGCGTGAAGCCAATCTACAACTTTTACAAAAAGGCACGAGAGCGGAAGATAGGGCAGCAACTAAAGCCCAATATGAAGTGAGTCAATCCAGTCTGGATTTAATTCAATACAGGATTGCACAAAGTGCATTACGTTCACCTGTCAATGCTGTGGTGCGTGCCAGATTGCAGGAAGTGGGCGATATGACCACACCGCAAAAAGCAGTTTATACACTGGCTTTAACCGACCCGAAATGGGTACGCGTGTATGCCAGCGAGAAGGATTTAAGTCAGATAAAAATGGGTTTAACCGCACAGGTTATTCGTGATGCTCAACCAAATCAACCAATGACGGGTCAAGTCGGTTATATTTCTTCGGTCGCTGAATTTACCCCGAAAACCGTACAAACCGAAGATATTCGCACTACGCTGGTCTATGAAGTACGGGTGTATGTTGATGACCCGAATGACCAGTTAAAAATGGGACAACCTGTGACGGTTAAAATTGCTCAATCAGCCATAGCACAAGAGTAAAACACCATGCGTGATTCTCGTGTTGTGGTGGCGTGCGATTTACAGCAAACCTTTAAATCTGACAATAAAAAAGTGCCCGATATTGCAGCATTGCAGGATTTAAATATGCAGATTCAGGCAGGGCAGCTTACTGCCTTGGTTGGTCCTGATGGTGCAGGAAAAACCACTTTTTTACGTCTGATTGCAGGTTTATATCAACCGACCTCGGGTTCGCTGGAAGTGCTGGGGATTGATGTGGCAAAAAATCCACAGGCTGTACAAGACCGCATCAGCTATATGCCGCAACGCTTTGGCTTATATGAAGATTTAAGTATTCAGGAAAATCTGGATTTATATGCCGATTTACATGGTGTGCCGCAAGATGTAAGGAAAGAACGCTTTGCCCGTTTATTGAGCATTACTGATTTAGCCCGATTTACTGAACGTCCTGCTGGAAAATTATCTGGTGGTATGAAGCAAAAACTGGGTTTGGCGTGTACTTTGGTGCGTTCGCCTGAATTGCTGTTGTTAGATGAGCCAAGTGTTGGGGTAGACCCATTATCCAGACGGGATTTATGGCTGATTATCGAGCAGTTGGTGCGGGAAGAAAATTTAAGCGTCATCATCAGCACGGCTTATATGGACGAAGCTGAACGCTGTGCCGAAGTTTATGTGATGTATGAGGGTAAAGTTTTAAAGCAAGGCACACCACAGCAACTCAGCGAACAAGTACGAGGGCTAACATGGCAGGTGCAACCGCCTGAAAAGATGAAAGCCCGAACTTTACAGGCGTATTTACTGGATAATCATCAATATATTACCGATGCTGTACCGAAAGGTGATGTAGTACGTTTTATTAGCAAAGTGGATTATCCACAATTTCCCATTGAACACTTGCCACAAGGTGCGGTTGTACACGCCAGACCGCCCGAACTGGAAGATGCCTTGATGTTATTTTTACATCAGGCACAACATCAGGATAAACCACAAAACAATCTTGATGATACATTAATTTTACCGAGCCAAACTGAAATTTCAGCACAGCAATCGCCTGTGATTATTGTGAAAGATTTGGTTCGCAAATTTGGTGATTTTACCGCAGTTGCCAGCACCTCATTTGAAGTACAACGTGGCGAGATTTTTGGTTTATTAGGACCAAATGGTGCAGGAAAAACCACAACTTTCCGCATGTTATGCGGGTTGTTACCTGCCAGTAGTGGCATGTTGCAAGTGGCAGGTATGAATTTACGCACCGCACGAGCCGAAGCACGGGCAAAAATTGGCTATGTATCACAAAAATTTGCTTTGTATGGCAATTTAACCGTACTGGATAATCTTAAATTTTTTGGCGGTGCGTATGGTTTATCGGGCAAAAAACTGAAACAACAGATTGACCAAGCCTTACAACAATTCGAGTTAAAACCACATGCCAAAAGTGGCGATTTACCCAATGGTTTTAAGCAGCGTCTATCTATGGCGGCAGCCTTATTGCATCAACCTG
>NZ_DDAH01000025.1:35023-40070 GCF_002333245.1 Acinetobacter sp. UBA2063 | reverse complement strand
GGTTTTGGGAAAAAAGAAGAGTTTAAGGAAATTTTGGCAATTTTAAGAAAGCAGAATCCTGATAGGATAAGGGTTCTGTGAAATTTGTCGTGTACAGAGATTTTTATTGCAACTTTTGCCTAATGCCCACCATCTCGCACTGACCATTGTGTGGACACGCACACTTAAATTTCAGGCGTTTTTAGCAGACAATTCTATTCTCCATTATGCCGAATATTTACACAAATGCAAAATATATTAGGTAAACGTTTTATTTTCCGATGAATGAATTATTGTTCTTAAATAATTTCTTTTAAATATATGTCTGAATATTATATTTTTATTCCTTAAATATAAGGTTTGTATTGCAACAACCAAAAAACTTTATGATTGTTGCAAAATGTAATTTACAAATCATGTTTTCGGCAAGGTCACACCCGTTTGCCCCTGATATTTTCCGCCACGGTCTTTATAGGATATTTCACACACTTCATCACTTTCAAAGAACAGCATTTGTGCAACACCTTCGCCTGCATAAATACGTGCTGGCAAATTGGTTGTATTGGAAAACTCAAGCGTCACATGACCTTCCCACTCAGGTTCTAGTGGCGTTACATTCACAATAATGCCACAACGCGCATAAGTCGATTTACCAAGGCAAACTGTCAATACATTGCGTGGGATACGGAAGTATTCAATAGTACGTGCTAGCGCAAAGGAGTTTGGTGGAATAATGCAAACATCAGACTCAATATCAATAAAACTTCTGTCATCAAAGTTTTTTGGATCGACAATGGCAGAGTGAACATTGGTAAAAACTTTAAATTCACGTGCGCAGCGGACATCATAGCCATAGCTGGATACCCCATAGGAAATCAGTTTTTCTCCGTTTGCATCGAAACGAACTTGATTCTCTGCATAAGGTTCAATCATGCCGTGTTTTTCGCTCATTTCACGAATCCAACGATCAGATTTTATTGCCATGACTTTTTATCCAAAGACGAAGTGAATGATTGGCAGGTACTTTAACGCAAAATGACATCAATGGAAATAACAGAACCCTGCTACCTAGATTGTTCAAAGCAGCAGAAAATTAGAATTAGAGATTGATCAGAGCTGAGTAGCTAATTGGAATTGAGAAGCTGACCAAGACAACTGATGCGGTACGTTGTAATTTGGATTGCGACAGCCATTTTACTTTATTGGTGGCGAGCGCTGCACCAACAGAAATCCAGAACAATGCAATCGGGAGAATCAGTGCAACAAATGTACCCATATGCGCCATGTAGATTTGCTGACTGTTCCATGCCACTGCTGGAAAAATAGCTGAGGCAAATAATAACGCTTTAGGATTGAGTAAAGTCGCACACAATAACTCACGCGGGCGAATGGTCGGTTGGTTTAACGCCACTTTCTGATCGGCAGTACGCCATAATTTTACAGCCAGAAAAACAATATAGCCTGCGCTCAATAATTTAAGAAAAGTGGGTAATAAAGGTAGTGTAGTAGAAACTTTGCCGATCAGCATTCCCCATGCACTGATTGCAATGATATAACCAATTGCCTCTGCTGGAATGAGTAATAATGATTTACGCAACCCCACCTGAATACCTGAAGATGCAAGCAGGGTGTTGGTTGGGCCAGGAGTAAGCAAAATGGTGATGACTAAACCAATAAAAAACCATGAAATCATTGAATGACCTCACTAAAAGATGTTTTTACATTAATCCAATTGCTCATCCATAGCAAAATTTTAACTGTAAGCACTTATGACGGCATATTATTTAAGCACATGTTTTATTTATATTTTTATAATTTCAAGTCCACTTTACTCTAAAGTCACTGCATAAAAATTGGTAATTTTAAATAGGTTAAATATAACGTATTGCTTAAATCATGTTTGTAAAACAGCTCTGGTTTATAAAAAAAGACCTCTAAATTTAGAGGTCTTTTACTTTAGAAGATTCGTTTGTCATCTCTTTGGCGTTTAGGCAGCTTTTCCATGTGTTGTATTACAGCTTGGGCAATATTGATATAGCTTTGCGCCGCGCTATCCTGTGCAATCACGCTCGGCTTACCGTTATCTGCATGCTCACGAATTTTAGCATCCAGAGGCAAGCGTCCAAGCAATGGAATATGGTATTGCCCAGATAACTGATCGCCACCTCCTGTACCAAAAATCTGCTCTTCATGTCCACAGTTAGAGCAGATATGGGTGGACATATTTTCAATCACACCCAATACAGGGATGTTCACTTTATTAAATAATTCAATGCCTTTTACCGCATCCATGAGCGCAACATTTTGCGGTGTGGTCACAATGACGGCACCTGTGACTGGAATACGCTGTGCCAACGTAAGTTGAATGTCTCCAGTGCCTGGTGGCATATCAATCACCAACACATCCAGATCAGGCCACAAGGTTTGATTAAACAATTGCATGAGTGCGCCTGTTGCTTTTGGTCCTCGCCAAGCCACTGGGGTATTGTTCGCCCCAATCAGGTGCCCAATCGAAAGTACCGCCATGCCGTAAGCATCCAGTGGAACAAAGTGTTCATTTTCAATCAGGGGGGTTCTACCCGCATTACCCAGCATGGTTGGAATACTTGGGCCATAAATGTCTGCATCCAAGACCCCAACTTTTAAACCCAATTGCTGCAAGGCAAGCGCAAGGTTGACCGTAGTGGTGGATTTACCCACCCCACCTTTACCCGACGATACCAGAATCACATTCTGGATACGTGGATGGGCTGCCACATCGCGTTGCTGCGGCGCAGCTTTTTGAATTGGTGGATTATTCGGATCAGTTTCAGCTTTAGCTGAGGCATCCATGACTGGCGGTAAATTGCTATTTTCCGCTTTAGGCTTGGGTGAGCAGCTATGCGCAGCTTCGCCATGTGCTGCATGTTTTTGCTGGATGATATGAAGATTGAGTTCCTGAATCCCACACTTTTCCAAGGCTTCGGCAAGCTCATCGTGAATCTGTTGTAAATGGTCTTTTTCTCGTGGAAAGGTATTGATGGTCAGTTGTAAAACATGCTCTTGTACGTTGACCTGACTAATACGGTCTTTTAAGCGATTCTCTGAATAGGGCAGGTTATAGTTTTGTAGAACGGTTTGGATGTCATCTTCCTTGACTTCTTGCGCTGGTGAAAAAACAGATTTTAAGGAAGAAAGCCACGACATTTTGTTTACTCCAAAAACAGATCAACATATCACTGAGTTTGGCTAGTTTAGCAGTATTGCAGAATAGACGCTCACATCTACGAAGATAATTGCTCATTTTTTATAGCGTATTTTCTTCTCTCAATATGAACGTCCATGATTTAGAATTTTAGCAACGATTAACCTTTGAGTTTATTTACAGCATCGGTTGCCGCTTTCTTTAAATCATCCAGCTTAGTACTCGCCTGAGCTTTCATTTCATCAAGTTTTGCAGCAGCCTCATCTTTTAACTCAGCAGCTTTTGCCTTTGCATCATCAAGTTTATGGCTGGCCTCTTCCTTAAAGTGATCAAACTTCTCTTTTGCTGCTTGTTGAGTATCGGCTAATTTATCTTTTAGTTCATCCGCCTTGCTTGATAAAGCTGCCTTAGTTTCATCATACTTTTCACTTGCATTGCTCTTTAAGTCATCCAGAGTTTGTTCCCCTTTTTGTTTCAATTCACTCGCTTTGTCTTTTGCCTGCTGCAAGTCAGTTTTGGTTTGCTCATGGTCTTTTGATGCAAAGTTTTTAACATCTTCGACAGTTTCCTGACCTTTTTGTTTAATGTCTTTGCCCACCTCACTGACCTTATCTTTTGCCTGCTGGAAGTCTGCCTTGGTCTGTGCCAAGTCTTTCGCGGCAAAATCTTTTAACTGATCAATTTTGTCATTACTCATGGTGTTATTCCTCTTGTTATGTCGTGAAAGCTACAATTTTTTTCTGGCTATACTTATACAACGTTCTGGCAAAGCGTGGCGAAATTGCTGCAAATTGAAACAATTGGAATACAGTAAGCTTCAAATCATTGCTGATGGATAACTTTTTGAATTTTTGGATATAAAAATCCTATCAATGAATCAAGTCAATTTTAGGCTGGAAACTCTTTTTTGAAGATTTCATATAAAACATGCCAATAACGATGCAGAGACTAAATTCCAAGATCGCATTTTTCTCTCCAGCGATTTGATGCCGTGTTTATTTTCATTTAAATAGACGTACTTTGATTGAAGCCAAAGTGAAGTTTTGATGAAGTTTAAAACTAACATAGGCAGTCTAATCCGATTAAAAAGATTTCACCGATTCCCTTGTGCAAGTCTGTCTTAAGTCATGTAAAATCATCCACCTTGTAAATACGAATGAGAGAACAATATCCGTGCGTAAAATTTTAGTCACCAATGCCCTTCCTTATGCCAATGGTCCTATCCATATGGGTCACTTACTCGGTTATATCCAAGCAGATATTTGGGTTCGTGCGATGCGTGCAATGGGTCATGACGTGACTTACGTATGTGCGGATGATGCTCATGGCACAGCGATCATGTTACGTGCTGAAGCGAATGGCATTAGCCCTGAAGCGCAAATTGCCAATGTTCAGAAAGAACACATTCGTGATTTTGATGGTTTTGGTGTGCATTTCGATCATTATGATTCAACTCATAGCGATGCAAACAAAGCACGTGCATCTGAGATTTATATTAAAAACCGTGAAGCAGGCAATATCGCTGTTCGCCCTGTCACACAATTATTTGATCCTGAAAAAGGCATGTTCTTGTCTGATCGTTTCATTAAAGGCACGTGCCCGAAATGTAAAGCGGAAGATCAATACGGCGACTCATGTGAAGTCTGCGGTACAACCTATAACGCGACCGAGTTATTAAACCCACGCTCAACATTGAGTGGTGCAACGCCAGTTGAGAAATCATCAGATCACTATTTCTTTAAACTACCGAATTTCTCAGAATACTTACAGAAATGGACACGTGATCAAGGTCGTTTACCATTGTCTATTGCCAACAAGCTAGATGAATGGTTTGAATCGGGTTTATCAGATTGGGATATTTCGCGTGATGCGCCTTATTTCGGT
>NZ_DDAH01000025.1:32787-35001 GCF_002333245.1 Acinetobacter sp. UBA2063 | reverse complement strand
AGACGCTCCGATTGGTTATATGTCGAGTTTTGAAAACTACATCAAAGCTAAACGTCCTGATCTAAGCTTTGATGATTTCTGGAAAAAAGACAGCGACAAAGAAGTTTATCACTTCATTGGTAAAGACATTGTTTACTTCCATGCACTGTTCTGGCCTGCAATGCTTGAAGGTGCGAACTACCGCACGCCATCTGGTTTATTCGTAAATGGTTTCTTGACGGTGAACGGTCAGAAGATGTCAAAATCTCGCGGTACATTCATTAAAGCTGAAACTTATTTACAGCACTTGAATCCTGAATATTTACGTTATTACTTTGCTTCTAAGCTTTCAGACAAAGTTGAAGATTCAGATTTGAATTTAGATGACTTCGTACAAAAAGTGAATTCTGACCTTGTAGGTAAAGTGGTGAATATTGCCAGCCGTTGTGCAAAATTCATTAACAGCAATTTCAATAATACGCTTTCAAGCACATGCGCTGAACCTGAACTGGTTCAAAGCTTTATTGATGCGGGCGATTCAATTGCTCAAGCCTATGAAGCACGTGAATTTTCTGCGGCTATTCGTGAAATCATGGCTCTTGCGGACAAAGCGAATCAATATATTGATGAGAAAAAACCGTGGGCGCTTGCCAAGCAAGAAGGTCAAGAACAACAAGTTCATGATGTTTGCTCAGTTGGTATCAACTTATTCCGTCAACTTGCGATTTACTTAGCTCCAGTGCTTCCAACACTTGCGGCTCAAGTTCAGTCTTTCTTACAACTTGAAAGCTTTGACTTTGCATCACGTCAGCAAATCCTCGTTGCACATGAAATTGCTCAATTCCAACCACTGATGCAGCGTGTTGATCCTAAAGCAGTTGCAGCCATGGTTGATGCATCTAAAGACTCTTTAGCTGCTGCGGCAGAAGCACCAAAAGTGGAAAAGAAAAAAGAAAAGAAAGCTGAGAAGAAGCCTGAGCCTAAAGTGGGTGAAGCTGAAATCATTGGTATTGAAGACTTTATGAAAGTTGACCTACGTGTAGCTGAAGTTTTAGAAGCTGCAACGGTCGATGGTTCTGATAAATTACTTCAACTCACTTTAAATGTAGGTGAAGCTGAACCACGTAATGTGTTTAGTGGTATTCGTGAGTTTTATCAGCCTGAAGATTTAAAAGGCAAATTAGTGGTGATGGTGGCTAACCTTGCACCGCGTAAAATGCGTTTTGGTATTTCTAACGGCATGGTACTTGCGGCGGGTAATGGTGAAGGTGTTTGGGTGATTTCACCTGAATCTGGGGCTAAAGCGGGTGATAAAGTGTCTTAAGATTTAGATCTGAGATGAGAAAAAACCTCTACTGACATTCTCAATCAAATACATTTACAATGTGGTCAAATTCATTTCTCGTTCGCAAAAAATGTTTGATCACATTGCCTTTCCCATTCCTTATCAAACATTGCAGCTTCCCCAGCCTGTTCAACTGACCATCAAACGCCTTGATCTGATTCATCCCCAGATTTCGGGCAACAAGTTTTTTAAACTGAAATACAACCTCTTGGCAGCACAACAGCAAGGTTTTTCTCAAGTCCTCACTTTTGGTGGTGCATTTTCCAATCATATTGCCGCAACAGCCTTTGCAGCACAGCATTTTGGTTTTCAAAGTATTGGCATGATTCGTGGTGAAGAACTGGCTTCGCAACCATTCAATCCAACGCTACAAACAGCGCAGGATTTAGGGATGCAACTACATTTTCTCAGTCGTTTCGAATATCGTTTACGCCATCAAGCTGAGTATCTACAACAGTTGCAGCAACAATACCCTCAAGCCTTTATTATTCCAGAGGGCGGAAGCAATGCCCTTGCCATTCAAGGGACACAGGAAATCCTCTCCCCTGATGATTTAGAAAATTATGACGTAATTTGTTGTGCTGTGGGTACAGGTGGAACCCTTGCAGGCATTATTGAAAGCAGCTCAGAGCTACAGCATGTTTTAGGCTTTTCTGCATTAAAAGGTGATTTTCTCAAACATGACATTCAACAATGGACTGATAAAAGCAATTGGTCTTTAACTGATGCCTATTGTTGTGGTGGTTATGCCAAAACCACGCTTGAACTGCTGCAATTTATGCAGCAATTTGAACAACAATATGATATCCCCTTGGAACAGGTGTACACCGCTAAAATGATGATGGGACTTCTTGATTTAATCCAGCACCATCATTTCTCTGCCCACACTC
>NZ_DDAH01000025.1:9650-32662 GCF_002333245.1 Acinetobacter sp. UBA2063 | reverse complement strand
CTCTGCCCACACTCGAATCCTGGTCATTCATACAGGTGGGTTGCAAGGGAAACTCAAAACATACTAAAAGCTGTTTAAATCTTTTATAATTGCCCGCTTTTCGTCTACCGAGTAATACTCATGGTTCATCAGGTTGATGTTGTTGTTTTAGGTGCGGGTGCATCAGGCCTGATGTTGGCTGCTGAAGCAGGCAAACGTGGGCGTTCGGTTGTGGTACTGGAAAAGGCCAATAAGATCGGTAAAAAAATTCTGATGTCAGGGGGAGGTAAATGCAACTTTACCAATCTGGATGTTGAGCCCTCCAACTATATTTCCGAAAATCCACATTTCGTGATTTCGGCCCTTAGCCGTTATACCAACTGGGACTTTATTGGCTTGGTCTGTGAATATGGCATTGAATACGAAGAACGCAAGCACGGACAACTGTTTACCCTGAACGGGGCCAAGGAAATTCTGGAAATGTTACTCTCAGAATGTGACAAGGCCAAACAGGTCAAAATTCAAACCCACTGCGAAGTTCAGCAGGTAAAATCCCAGACTGATTCAGGTTTTGTCATTGAAACCAGCCAAGGAACTTATCATTGTGAATCACTGGTTGTAGCAACAGGTGGCTTATCCATTCCAACCCTAGGCGGTTCAGGATTTGGCTATGAACTTGCAGAGCAGTTTGGCCATCATGTTTTCCCTACCCGTGCAGGTCTGGTCCCCTTTACCTTTTCAGACCATTTTAAGGAAGTCACGACACGACTAAGCGGCAATGCCCTAGATGCCACCTTAATCAATGACCGCCATCAATTTACCGAGGCCCTGCTATTTACCCATCGTGGTTTAAGTGGCCCAAGCTCATTGCAGCTTTCAAATTACTGGCATGTAGGGGAAAGCTTCAACATTGATTTCTTTCCAGGTCAGGATTTCGTGCAATTTTTTAAGGAAAAGAAAAAAGCACAGCCTAAGGTATTACTGCGTACCCTGTTAAATGAATTCACTGCAAAAAGTATCGTGCTGGAACTACAGCAACTGATTTGGGCGGAGCTAAGTGAGACAGCGATTGGAAATATCAGCGATCTTCAACTTGAACAGATTGCAGCGCAACTGCATGCATTTACAGTGAAGCCATCGGGAACGGAGGGTTATCGTACTGCCGAGGTCACGCTTGGAGGAGTGGATACCAGCGAAGTATCGTCAAAAACAATGGAAAGCAAGAAACAGAAAGGCTTGTATTTTATTGGTGAAGTGCTCGATGTGACAGGTCATCTAGGGGGATATAATTTCCAGTGGGCATGGTCATCTGCCCAAGCCGCAGCCCAGTTTGTCTAGCTGTTTTGCAGTACAGAATAGTGTTTTGCACTACCCTTGAAATATTTTAACTTCGTTCATCTGAAGAGTTTGCTGCCTCTGAGGAAAGTGCCTGCTGAGTATTTTCAATCGGTTTCTCTTTCACTGAACCCGACTTGGCAACCACAAACTTATACGCACTGGCCAAAAAGCCTACAGTGATGCCTGCAATAATAATGGGTGCGAATACACGATTTGGCCTCTTCATTTTATCCTCCTATAGACTTTTTATTTTGGGGCGGTTGATATTTTATAAATGAATTGCGTTGTAGGCTAAAATTTCATCAGACTAGGCATGAAACGTAGGTAATAGCAAATCTATTGGCAAGTTTCATAACGAAGTATGAGGGGATTTTAGCCACTATACAAACAAAACGACCACCCTGCCTAGAGTGGTCGAATTGACCAAAAAAATCAAAGATTATTTTTACTATTCATCCGAATATGGAGGAGTCGGTGGTTTTGGATTCTCTGGATTGATTGGTGTTGGCGCTATCGGATTCACTGGATTGGCTGGCGCAGGAGTTGCTGGACTCACTGGATTGTTTGGCATCATCTCATTTTGACGCAACGGATTTGGCTGTTTTGCCTCAGTTTTTGCTTTATCCAACAGATCACTAAGTAAACGTTCCGCAGGTTGACGACCACCTAGACCAAAAGCCAGAGCAAACGCGACAGCAACTGAACCGAGGGTTAAGCCAAATGCGAGGTTCACAATAGAGTCAGCAATACCCATTGCCCTTAATCCCATCGCAATCACCAAGCCCATAATTAAAATACGAACCAGATTGCCCAACCAGCGTGAGCTATTGTATTCACCACGTTGAATCACATTGGCAACCACATTGGCCAGCCAGAAACCGACAACCAGGATTACTGCACCAAGCAGGATACTGGCACCAAACTGGATAAACATTGCAATCAGCACACTGATCTGTTCCAATCCAAGTCGGTCAGCAGCCTCTGAAACCGCAAACAACATGGTAAAGAACACAATCAAGCAACCGATGATATCTGAAACACGGGTTTTTCCAAGGAAGCGTTGCATATCCAGCTTCATTGGAATTTCATCAACACCCGCTCCTGAAACCAGTTCGGCCACCAAACGTCCAACAAAACGGGAAACTACATACGCCACAATCAAGATCAGACCAGCAGCAATAATTTGTGGAATTGCATACATGATTTGATTGAGCATTGCTGTGGCAGGTTGAGAAATTGCTTCTATACCCAGTGCCTCAAATGCCACAATCAAGGCGGTGATAATAATGATGGCAAAAACAAACGAACCCAGAAATTTGGATACATTGGAGTTCTTAAACAAACCTATTTTTTCTGCCTGTGTCTGTAAGCCAAGGCTGTTACTCAACCCTTCGACAATGCCACGCACAATTTTTGCCAAAATGTAGCCCACAAAAATGATGACGCCCGCAATAAACAGGTTCGGCAAATAAGCAACCGCCTCATTCACCATATTCTGTACAGGAATCAACAGGCCTGTTAGCCCCAGAATAGACAGCACAATCGGCAGGAACAGCAACAAGACCAGCCAGTAGAAAATTTCACCAATATTACTGCTGAGTGAGCCTACACCCACCTCATTGCTGAGCTTCTCGTCCATTTCCGTTCTGGCAAGCACATTGGTTAGTCCTGCCTTGACCAGCCCTGCCAATATCCAGCCAATAAAACCGACTGCAACGGCCGCCAGCAGGTTTGGAATAAAGGCCAGAACCCGACTAACCATATTACTGAATGGATCACTTACGCCACTGATGTTCAGCACATTCAATGCCCCGACAACGGCAAGGATAATCACAAACCAGAAAACCAGTTTGGAAAGCAGGTTTTCAATATTTGGTTTATGACCAGTGGCAGAAGACAATCTATGATTGGTGTTCAGTTTCTGGAGTAACTTTTTCACGCCAGCAGCAACAATCAATGCAATAATCCAACCTACAAGTAAGATAACAATTGCCGCTAAAATTGGGTGAAACTGGTCCCAATAATACATTGCATCGAATCCTCCTCTGTGGGAGGGATCAGTAAAATATTCATTCATGTGTTGTTATCCTTATGTTGTGTTTTAAAATTAATCAAACCACCCATGATCGCTCTATAACCAAGAACATAAATTATGGATGTCTCAACCTTAATTTCTGTCTATTTTACAATCAACAAACGACTGCACTAATACAACAAAAAGTCCGCATAATTTTGCAAAAAAGCTCATTGATTCATACCAATGAGCTTTTTCAATACAACAGGTTTTGGTCTAAAAACAAACGATCTAAACATCCAAAAGTACCGACTGCATATGAGACAGCATTCCCTGTGCAGTTGGGTTCGCTGAATGATCCGCAACCATATAAATAAGAAGTGCTATCAGGAAAATCCCCACAATGACCAATATGTAAATGGGTAATTTCCTTTTCTTTGCAACTTCCTTCTGACTTGCCACATGAGGCTGTGGCTTACTAAAATCATGCATGATAGCTAGCCCTCATAATTTTTATTTCTCAGGCTTTTATCTTAGCAACTGCTTATGTTGCATTGTGTGAAAAAGCTTCGCACTATCGTTGTTGCTGTTGCAAAACTCTACTGTTTCTTCCTTATTTATTGTTTAAAATATACGCGGTTTAGAAAACGCTAAAAATAGGCTATACTACGCGCCCTCAATTCCTAAATGTTCTGCTTTATGTCCTACCAACAGCAAAGTGTCTCACTTGATCTAGATACGGATGTAACCCATCAGTGTTTTCTACATTACACACGAGATGAGCATTTGATTGGACTGATTGAGTTCAACAAACCCAGCTATACCCTGAAATGGGGCGATCTTGAATATTTCCGCCGCCGTACCGAAGAACTTTCAGTGATGCCTTTTCCTGAATGCATCAATGCGATGATTGTGGATATCCGCGATGTTCAGGCTTTTCTGGACAATGAGGTTCCGATTCTGCCGTGGCGTTTGCTTGAGGAAGAATGCCCTGTTCGCCTTGTTGTTCCACAGGAACGTCTGGAACACTATGCAGGACTGTTTGAACCCACATGGCTCACCACCGATGTTGATACCGCGATTCAGGAAATCCGTGAATTTATGGATATGTTCGTACACTAAAACATATCCAGTCCACCCAATATTACCAATAATTCTCCACCGCAATATTCCCCTCACCACGGCGGTTCATGGTCAAGCCACGCTGTTTTAATGCTTCCTTGGTATCTTCCACCATTTGTGGATTGCCACACAACATGACATGGCTGCTTGCTGGACTCAATTCTGATCCTGCCGCCTTTTCCAGCTCACCATTTGCAATCAGAACTGGTAAACGGTCATGTAAAGCCGCATTTGGATCACGGGTGATAATTGGAATAAATCTAAAGCCTGAATGCCCCTCACCAAATAGCTTGGCGATTTCCTGAATACGGTCAACATAGGCCAGTTCGGATGCGGTACGAACACTGTAGACCAAATTGATTTGTTGATATTTATTCCAGGTCTCAAAGTCTTGCAGCATTGATAAAAATGGTGCCAAACCCGTTCCCGTTGCCAACAGCCATAAATCCTGTGGTAAAGGCTGCTGATAACGTGCCAGCGTTAAATAGCCATAAGATATTTTTTCAAGATACAGCTCATCACCCACCTTTAAATGTTGCAGGTTTGAGGTAAAAGCCCCATCGGGAACGACAATTGAAAAGAATTCCAGCGTTTCATCAAATGGCGAAGACACCACTGAGTAAGCACGCACCACCAGTTCATCACCAACCATTAAACCAATACGGGCAAACTGCCCTGCAGTAAATTTAAAATGCGCTGGTCGGGTCATGGTGAAGCTAAACAGATTGTGGGCCCAGCGATGTACAGATAAAACCTTTTCTACGCTAAATTTTTCAATTGACATGATTTGAACGTGGCACGAAACAGTGAGCTCATGTTAGCATGATCAGATAATTCATGAATACTTTTAAACTCGAACGGTAAGGCTTTTAACATGCGCATGACATTACGCCAATTGGCTGTTTTCGTGGCGGTCGCTCAAGAGGGAACTGTAACCAAGGCGAGTGATGCTGTCCGACTCACCCAAAGTGCGGCAAGCATGGCCCTGGCCGATTTGGAAGATGGTCTTGGCGCACCGTTATTTGACCGCTTGGGCAAGCGCTTGCAGTTAAATGATCTGGGCCGTTTTTTGTTGCCGCAGGCCCTGGAAATTTTAGGTCGTTGCGAATCGTTTGAACAGGCCGCCAAGGGTGAATTACAAAGTATCGATCTCCGTCTAGGTGCAACCCTGACTATAAGCGACTACCTGATGCCTGACCTTATGGCAGATTTTTTACAACGTCATCCACAGGCACATTTACAGTTACAGGTGGGCAATACCCGTCAAATGATTGAGGCGGTAAACCAGTTTCAGCTTGATCTGGCTCTGATTGAGGGCTCATGCCATTTGCCCCAGTTACAGTGCATCCATTGGCGTGATGATGAGCTTGCAGTTTGCTGTGCGCCTGATCATCCTCTAGCAAAGTTAGATCGCCCAATTACACCAGCAGATTTCCATGAGGTTGAATGGATTTTACGTGAAGAGGGTTCAGGCACACGTGAAGTCTTTGACAACGCTATATTAAAAGACCTACCTGATGCCAACATTCGCCTTACCCTAGGTCACAATGAAGCCATCCTGAAAATTGTTGCCAATGGTCTGGGGATAACCTGTGTATCACGGCTTGCGATTGAACCGCTTCAAGAAAAAGGTCAATTGGTCATTCTGGATACACCTTTCTGGGAACTCACCCGTCCCCTGTTTATGCTGGTACATCGTCAGAAGTATCAGGGACCTGGTTTAAAGGCATTCTTGCAGTTTTGTGAAGATCAGGTTTAAGCCTGATCTTTTTTTACCAACGTGAATCATTTTCACATGGTTCACCATCATTATTTCCATCCATTTGTGTATTTGGACAATTTCTTACAAACCAACGTGCCTCTTCAAGTGATCGCATTTGAGAACAGTGAGTTCGCCCATCACATTGAAAATGATTGGGATTGCTACTTACTGCTTGAGTATTTGCTATTTTTAAGGTTTCCTGTATTACAGGTTGATTTGTCAATTCATTACGATGCAAAAAGTCTTGAATAAAACCATACACAAAATAGCCGATTATGCCAAAAATAATGACTGTAATGATTGTCCCAAAAAAACCACCTGATTCACTCTTTCGTTTAGTTTTTCTTCTTGAATGAGATACGATACGTTTGGGTGTTGTGTTATATGAATTTCGTGATGAGGAATTTACACGTTCCGACGTTGTATGCTGCGAGTTTTGTAAGCCCTCTAAAGCACGCTGACAACTTCTTAAAAAGTCATTTTGATTGGTCAATTGGAAATTTTCATGTACCACTTTATTACGCATAGTGGCTATCCAACGTATATTCTTCACCAGCCCAGCTTCAAGCTGATATTCAATACTACTTAATTTTTCATGCAACCCACGCCCAGTAGCACCAAATTTTTGCTCTAGCAATGCTTCCAAAGTCTTACTTTGAGTAACTACAATATCAATATCACTTTGCATAACGGAAACCCCACTCTTTATTAGATTTTTTAATTGTTCCAGTTTTTAGCATCACATTACCCTAAAAAATTCACAACGTAATATATCAAATTTGACATCATCACAAAAAATAATGCTGCGCTGTTGGACAGCGATAAAGCCAAAGCTAGTATTTTTATTTGCTGATGAGCGATTCATCATGCATTCTCCTAACGCCGAAAGTTTGATAACAATTCTGATGTAATCGATTCATTATGAGCCAATATTTTATTTTTTTTAGTTTTTGCAGGATTCGGATCTACTCGTTCAATTTGTACTGCTTTAAATTTTCCATTATTTTCTAGGGCTACAAATTTTACTTTTTCATTTCGTTTCGGCTCACCTTCCGATGCAGGAAAATCTGAAATATGAAAAAAGATCTCGCCTTCAGCAGTTGCAATAAAACCAAACCCTTTGTCTGGATTATATTGTTTAACTTTTCCCTGATAAAATTCTTTTTTCATGACATTCACCTAATTTTGCAAGTACTGTATTTCAGTATATAAAAAAAGAGACTTTAAATCCTCCCCTGAAAACAGTACGGTTGGATTAAGTCTCTTTTTTAAGCATATTTTCAAAAATTAATCTTTTTGAACACTACCAAAAATCTTATCACCCGCATCACCAAGGCCTGGAACGATATAGCCATCCTCATTCAAACCTTGGTCAATCGATGCAGTATAGATACGTACATCAGGGTGCGTAGCTTCTACTTTTGCAACACCTTCAGGTGCAGCAACCAAAACCATAACACGTATATCTTTACAACCACTTGCTTTAAGCACATCAATTGCGGCAATAAGTGAATTACCCGTAGCCAGCATTGGATCAATAATCATCGCTAAGCGATTCGCAACATCAGGTACTAATTTTTTATAGTAAGTACGAACCTCTAAAGTCGCCTCATCACGCTCTAAACCCAATACACTCACTTTGGCACTTGGAATCAGGTTCAGTACGCCTTCAAGCATGCCAATTCCAGCACGCAAGATAGGAACAATGGTAATTTTCTTGCCTGCGATACGTTGAGTCGAAACTTTACCTGCCCAACCATCAATTACATGATCCACAACAGGTAGATCCTTAGTCGCTTCATAAGTCAGTAGCATCGTGACTTCTTGCGCCAATTCACGGAAGTTCTTTGTGCTGATGTCTGAACGACGGAGCAGACCAAGTTTATGGCGAATCAACGGATGGCGAATTTCCTGAATAGACACGAGTAAGTACCTAACTAATATTAATCTTTGCCTATTATAAAGCGTTTTTTTACTCTTCAATAAAAAAGCCCCCAATTTTTGGAGGCTTTTTTGTACAAATCAAATCATTATTGTTGCTGAGATAACATGAAATGTAATGGAGAAAGAATCTCTGATTTCAATGCCAAATTGATCATTGGGTCTGGATAGATGCCCAGAATTAGTACAAGTAATGCGGCACCGAGTACCATGATACCACCGACCTTGGTTCCCCAATGTGCATCAGCATCAATACGTGGAACATCTGGCGGTGTCATATACATCACCACCATGACACGTAAGTAGTAGTATAAGCCTATACCACTTCCTACAACGACCATTGCAGCTAAGAACCAATGTTGAGTTGTTACAGCAGCCATTATCACAAGGAATTTACCAATAAAACCTGCAGTTAATGGAATCCCTGCTAATGACAACATCATCACGGTCAATGTTGCAGTCAAGATCGGACGACGCCAGAACAAACCACGGTAGTCTGCAAGACTTTGTGCTTCATCAACGTTGTTATATGGACTAGACATTAACGCAACTGCACCAAATGCACCGATTGTTGTAAATACATAAGTAATCACATAAACCGTTACACTGCCTAAACTTGCATACGTCATACTAATCAAAGCAATCAACAAATAACCAAAGTGTGCAATTGATGAATAACCAAGGATGCGTTTTAAGTTAACTTGACGTACTGCAAGTAAGTTACCGACCAAAATTGATAACACAGCAATAACTGTCAAAACAGTCACTATTGGTTCAACTAAGATTGCACCAGAACTTAATAAGTAACGTACAAATAAACCAATCGTTGCAACTTTGGCAGCCGTTGCCAGGAATGTCGCCATAGGTGCTGGTGCACCCGCATACACATCAGGCGTCCATTTATGGAATGGTGCAAGTGAAAGCTTAAATGCAACAGCAAAGATAATGAGACCTAGACCTAATAGCACCATTGGTTGCTTGATCGCAGTCATCAAAGTTTGAACAGAATCATAGAATGACAATGAACCTGTATACGCATAGATATATGCCATACCCATCAACAACATCGCAGATGCAGTTGCTGAGAGTACAAGATACTTAATTCCCGCTTCTAAAGATTGGCTACGTTGATGCGTGTAAGCCAACATACCATACACAGGAATTGACATTAACTCTAAGCTAATGAAGAAAGCAGCGTAATGAGAACTTGCAACCAATAGCATTGCACCTGCTACAGAACAAAGTAACAAGATATAAAGTTCTTCACGATTATCTTTATACGTTTCAATGTAGGCATGTGAAAGTGTGCTACAAGCCAAAGCAGCAATCAAAATCAGGAATTGGTAGAGCATGGTAAATGAATCAACCATAAACATGCCCATCACGTTCGCAGGGACAAAGTGCCCGCTAAACATGGTATATGCAATTAGAATTACAGAAAGGTTTAGACCCACAACTGTCGTTGTTGCAATCAGATTATGATTACGTTTAATCGCAATCAATAACATCACAACAACTGCAGTCAATGCCACAATCATCGCTGGGGCAAGTGGCATAAGCTCAGAAAAAGAAAGTGTGAAGTTCATGGTTTATCGCATCTCCACTTGTTCAAGTTGAGTCGCAGTCTGTTGAACAGTTTCGACAACTTCTTGTACTGGCATATAACTATTGACTAACCACTGCATACTTGAATGTGACATATCCAAGAATGTCTGTGGGTAAAGTCCTAACCAAAGTAAACCAATCACACAGATCATCAAAATGCTCACTTCACGTAATGACAAATCTTTCAGTGGGCTCGTATAGTGTTGCTTTTGTTCAGCATTTGGTTCGCCGAAAAGTGCTTTGTGAATCAGAATCAGACCGTAAAGACCTGCAAATACTAAACTTACTGCAGCAATGATGGTAAAGGCTGGAAAAGCTTTAAATGAACCCATAAGAATCAGGAATTCACCAATAAAGTTACCTAGACCTGGTACACCGACAAGCGCTGCAACAAAGAACATCAGGAAGAATGGCAAGTATTGCAGTTGGCCACGAAGACCACCCATTAAACGTAAATCACGGGTATGTAAACGTTCATAGACCTGACCAGACATAATGAACAATGCAGCAGATGACAAGCCATGTGCCAACATCATGATCATCAGACCTTGGAAAGTCAGAATATTACCTGCATAGATTGCAAGTAAAATGAAACCCATGTGTGAAATAGACGTATACGCAAGCAGACGTTTCATGTCTGTTTGTTGGTAGGCTAAGAATGCACCGTAGAAAATACCAATCAGACCCAAAATGATTGCAATATCAGCAAACTGTGCTGATGCTGCTGGGAAGAATGGAATCACAAAACGAAGCAGACCATACGCTGCGGTTTTAATCAAAATACCCGCCAAGTCCACAGAACCCGCTGTTGGTGCTTGTGCATGCGCATCAGGTAACCAACCGTGTAATGGGAATACTGGTAATTTCACCGCAAAACCAATGAAGAAACACAGCATGAATGCATAGGCAACTTCAGGCGGCAAGTGGTTCGCAACAGCCAATAAATAGTTGTAATCGAAACCAATCATACCTGTCATCATGTATCCATAGACCACCAAGCCTAAGATACCGATCAACATGATCAAGCCAGCAATTTGCGTATACAGGAAGAACTTGGTTGCAGCGTAAACACGTGAACGACCATTCGAACCTGAATGTCCCCATAACGCAATCAAGAAATAGACTGGTACAAGCATCATCTCCCAGAAGAAGAAGAACAAGAATAAGTCAATTGCAAGGAATACACCGATGACCCCACCTAAACTCCAAAGGAGGTTTAAGTGGAAGAAACCAACATTCTTTTGAATTTCACCCCATGAACAACCAACAGCAATCACACCTAGTAATGCAGTCAGTAAAACCATGAGTAAAGATAAGCCATCCACAGCCAAGTGAATACTAATCCCTAAAGTCTGAATCCATGGAAGATGGAATTCAGCTGCCCAGGTTGGAACCTTTCCGCCCAACTCATAGCTATATGTACCAGTTTGCCATAGTGCAATACCCAAACCAAAGGTAATGAGCATACCAATCAAGGCAATCCAGCGTGGCAAATGTTGGTCAAATTTATCAACCAACCAACAAATAAAACCAGCAATGAAAGGAACTAAAATCAGTGCGGGTAAAATTAAATTATTTTCCATTTTATTTCCCCACAACCTGAATCACGATCAAGATCATCAATAATACCACTACACCGAGTGACATACTTGATGCGTATTCACGCAATGAACCTGTTTGACGCGAACTTGTAAAGCTATTCCCACCTTTCACAAGTGCAGGTAGCACTAACCATAAACCATCAATTGGATCACGACCTAAGATTTTCGCAATCAATAAATATGGTTTTACAAAAACGATGTCATACAAAGCATCAAAACCAAATGCGGTACGGCAAATATGTGCTAAACCAGAACCCAAAGATGTTTGAGCAAATGATTTAACCGCACCATACGCAAAGGCAAATAAGAAAATACCAACAACCAAACCAACAAGGGCAACACCACTTGCTAAATGTTCTGCATGTGCAACCGCTTCTTCTAAAGCTTCAGGAACAACAAAGCTTGGAATACTTGCAGCAGTCAATAATTTTGCAACAGGTGCTTGCAAGAAATAACCAACACCTGTTGATAAGGTCGCAAGAATTGCAAGCGGTGCCCAGTAAGTCACACCATGAATGGCATGTGCATGGGTTTTTTCTTCGCCAAAGAATACCACCCAGATTAAACGGAACGTATAGATAGACGTTAAGAATGCACCCGCTACACCCACCCAATACAACGTATTATAAAGTGGAAGGTTTGCGATCGTAGACTGTGCATATACTGCACCTAAGATGGCATCTTTAGAGAAGAAGCCAACTGTTACGATTGGAAGTGCAGCTAACGCACCACCACCGATGACGAAACACCAGAATACAAATGGAATCTTTTTACGTAATCCACCCATTTTGAAAATGTTTTGTTCGTGATGACATGCAAGAATTACGGCACCCGAAGAAAGGAACAATAACGCTTTGAAGAATGCGTGAGCAAGCATATGGAACAAACCAGCTTGATACGCCTCAGCACCCACCGCCATAAACATATAACCGAGCTGACTCATAGTTGAGTAAGCCAAAATACGTTTGATATCGGTTTGAACCAATGCGGCAAAACCAGCTACAAGTAAGGTTACTGCACCTGTAATCGAGATGAACTGCATTACTTCTGGTGCCATTTCCATCACAGAGAACATACGGCAACATAAGTACACACCCGCTGTCACCATCGTTGCAGCGTGGATCAATGCAGATACTGGCGTAGGACCAGCCATCGCATCAGCTAACCAAGTTTGTAATGGAATTTGCGCTGATTTACCTGCTGCACCTAAGAACAACATCAATGCTGTCCAAATCGACAATGATGAGCTTTGCGTCATCACAGTCGCTGCATGCTCAACAATGTACTGTGTATTCAACGTACCAAACTGTTGATAGAGCAAGAACAATGCGATGAGTAAGAAAACATCACCCACACGGGTTACGGTGAATGCTTTGATTGCTGCCCAACCATTTGCAGGGTTTGAGTAGTAGAAACCAATCAAGAGGTATGAACACAGACCTACGCCTTCCCAACCCAAGAACAATAACGCCAAGTTATCGCCGAGTACCAACAACAACATGCTGGCAACGAACAGGTTGAAATAAGAGAAGAAACGTGCGTAATCTTCTTCACCACGCATATACCATGATGCAAAGATGTGAATCAGGAAACCAACACCTGTGATCATACCTGTCATCAATAATGACAAACCATCGAGGTGCAAGCTGATGCCTGGCTCAAAACCGCCAACACTGAACCACGTCCATAAGTGTTGAACAAAAACAGTTTGGCCACTGCTAGTAAATGCAAGGCCTGCGATTAAAGCAAATAAGGCAGATAAACCCACTGAACCGACACCAATAATGGCAGCGACATTTTCAGACAGTTTGTTACGCCCTGCCGCTAACAGGATAAAACCAATGAGCGGGAATAAAACGGTTAAATATAATGTACTCATCCGCGCATCTCACTAGCAGCATCCACATCCAAGTGATGGAAGCGATGATAAAACTGAAGGACGATCGCAAGACCAATACACGCCTCGGCAGCAGCAAGCGTTAGGATCAAAATGAACATCACTTGTCCATCTGGTTGAGCCCAAACACTACCTGCCAAAACAAATGCCAATGCAGCAGCATTCATCATGACTTCAAGGCTCATTAGCATAAATAATAGGTTGCGTCGCACCATTACACCGTAAAAACCGAGTGCAAAAAGGATGGTTGCAACAATCAAACCATGTTCTAAAGGGATGTGTCCCATTATTCTTTATCCTCTTCTGCACTTGGTTCACGTTTGCCAAGGTGATATGCAGCAACTAAGGCTGCAAGCAATAACATCGCGGCAACTTCTACCAATAATAGATAATGCGTAAATAATGCTTGACCGACTGCTTTAGGACCTACAATTTCTGTACCTAATGGTGCAGAAATCGTGGTGTATTCTCCACCCAACATCCAAACCAGAACCAAGCCCAATAAGAAACTCATTAATGCAGGATATGCCCATGCATCAGAGGTTAACCATTTACGTTCTTGTTCAATGGTATCTTGTCCAAGGTTCAACATCATGACCACGAAGACGAACAACACCATGATTGCACCAGCATAAACAATAATCTCAAGTGCACCCGCAAAAGGCGCACCTACGATCATGAAAATACCAGCAACAGCAAGTAAAGAAACGATTAAACTTAAAAGAGCATGTACGGGATTCGCATTTGTCACAACACGAATTGTCGATACGATGGCCACAAGTGCCATCAAATAAAATGGCCACATCATGGTAATAAGCTCCGTACATCAACTGGTGCACTTTCTTTTTGTGCTTGACCTTTTTCCTTACCATTTACTGCCATACCAGTGACACGGTAGAAGTTATAGTCAGGATATTTGCCTGGGCCAGAAATCAATAAGTTTTCTTTTTCATAAACCAAGTCTTGGCGTACATATTCAGCAAGTTCAAAATCTGGAGTCATCTGAATTGCAGTTGTAGGACAAGCTTCTTCACACATACCGCAGAAAATGCAGCGTGAAAAGTTAATACGGAAAAATTCTGGATACCAACGTCCATCTTCTTTTTCCGCTTTTTGTAATGAAATACAGCCAACAGGACATGCAACCGCACACAGGTTACATGCCACACAACGCTCTTCACCATCTGGATCACGCGTCAAGATGATACGACCACGAAAGCGTGGAGGCACAATTTGTTCAGCTGGTACTTCTGGATATAAAATCGTGTCACGTTTACGTGTTACATGGCTAAACACCATCCACAACGAACGGACAATCGATCCAAATCCAGCTAGAATTTTATACATTTTGTACTCCCTGCTGTCCTAGGCCTGATTCATCAGAATCACAGCACCAGTCACTAACAAGTTGACCAACGCCAATGGCAAACAAACTTTCCAACCAAAATTCATCACTTGGTCATAACGTGGACGCATTAAAGAACCACGCGCCAATACAAACATCATTACAAAGAATGCTGTTTTAATCACGAACCAAAAAACGGGTGGAACAAATGGAATTTCTAAGTTAAATGGTGCAAGCCATCCGCCGAAGAATAACGTTACGATCAGTGCAGAGATTAAAACCACGTTCACATATTCCGCAACGAAGAACATCCCCCACTTCATCCCACCATATTCAACGTGATAACCTTCCGCCAATTCTTGCTCAGCTTCTGGTTGGTCAAATGGATGACGATGCGTCACTGCAACACCAGCAATAACAAAGATAATGAAACCAATGAATTGTGGAATAACAAACCAAACATCACGTTGAGCTTCAACGATTTCACGTAGGTTGAATGAGCCTGCAATCGCAACTACACCCATCAATGAGATACCCAAGAACACTTCATAAGAAATAGTTTGAGCAGCAGAACGAAGACCACCGAGTAATGAGTATTTGTTGTTAGACGCCCAACCACCAAATAGCACTGCATAAACTGCGATACCTGCCATTGCCATAAAGAACAATAGACCGATACTCATATCCGCAACGCCCAGTGTAGGACTTACTGGGATGACCATAAACGAAAGTACCGCAGTTGCCATGGCAACTGCTGGTGCTAAACGAAAAGTCAGCTTGTCGGCAAACTTTGGTGTCCAGTCTTCTTTAAACATGATCTTGAGCATGTCGGCAACGATCTGGAACATACCACCTGGGCCAACACGGTTTGGACCATAACGGTCTTGCCATAATGCCAGGAGACGACGCTCAATAAATGACATTAACGCAGCAACCAAAACCACCACCAACAGGATCACAACTGCTTGAATCACTGAATAAGCGATTGGCCAGTTCTCAGCCCAAAGTGGCGTTTGACGTATAATTTCTTGATTCATGAATTACACTCCTACTGCCACAGACACAGGCTCTGCCAATGAAACGGTTGGTGCTAGACCAATTGGATAACCAATATAGCCTGTTGGTAAATATTCGATGACCTGTACAGGTAAGCTGATGCTCGTTTCGCCTGCTTTCACGGTAATACGTTGACCATCTTGAACATTTAAGCGCGTCGCATCTTGTTCACCCACGGCAAACATCGCTTCAGGAATACGTGATTCCATTGCTGGTGTTTTAATGGTGAATTCACCTGAACCAAAGATATGGTGCATTGGCACAAGACGGAAGCTTTCAGGATTCACAACCACGGCAGTCGGTGCAACATAGCTACGTGCAGGACGTTTAGCTAAACGATCAAATAGACGCACACCTGAATCACCGCCTTTTAAGTGACCACCCACTTCATCTTGGTATTTATTCCAAGCTTGTGGCGAGTTCCAACCGGCAGCCCATGCGAAAGGTACTAGCGAAGAAGCTGTCTGATTACCGACATAACCTTCCATCGAGAACGTTAATGCTGAATCTAGATCAGTTGGCTGTTTAGGTTCATGAACAGATAATGGTGCACGCATTGCAGTACGACCTGAGTAACGACGTGGCTCACGTGCAATTTTCAAACCATGAACACGATAACCTGCATCTGGTGCAACATCTTGAATCGCTTCAAGTACTGGTACATTCTTCACGATGTCATCAATTACATCATCAAGCAATGTCCAATCGACTGCTTTACCTTTAAGACCTGTCTCAACAGCATGTAACCAACGCCATGATTCTTTGATCGCATATTCAGGCTTGTAGTAGCTTGGGTCATACACTTGATAGAAACGTTGTGCACGGCCTTCTTGACTCACTACAGTGCCATCACCTTCAGCAAAACTTGCAGCAGAAAGAACGATATCTGCTAGTTTCAGAGTTTCTGTTTCACTATGATCCAATACAATTACAGCCTCAGCTTTCTCAAGTGCAGCTTTGACTTGTGCAACTGGTAAACGACGAGTTAAGTCATTTTCAACCACAACAACAGCATCATACTCTTGAGCAAATGCCTGTTCTAAGCTTAAACCACCGAATAATGCTAGACCCATTGAGTTCACTTCAGGAACCGTCAAAGATAAACCAGCATTTTCACCAAGATTCTGTGCAACTTGTGCAGCAGCTTCCATAATCGCTGAGTCTTGCAAGCTTGTACCAGAGATAATCAATGGTTTTTTCGCCGCTTTTAAAGTGTCAGCAATGGTTTGTGCAAATGCTTTTGCATCATCGTCAAGACCAGATACTGTTTCACCTTTTACAGCAGCAGCAACCGCAAAACCTAAACGTGCAATATCATTTGGAGATGCAACCACTTCACCTGTTGCCACATCCGCTAAACGCGTTTGTGTCGCAGCAAGGATATAAATCGGTGACTTCGCTTCTTGACCAATACGTTGTACAGGTTCTGCTAACCAGTCAGGTGTACGCGTTTTAGCAGCCATTTCTTTCGCTTTATTTTTCGCAGCTTGGCGAACCGATAAAGCCATACGTGGCGCAGTTTGAGTTAAGTCTTCACCCAAGATCAACACCGCATCGTAACTTTCAATTTCACGCATATTCGGGTTGTAAATACCCTGTGTTTGCATGATTGAAGCAGCCAATTCAACCAGATTTTGCTCTTTTTGAGACAATCCAGTTGAATAGTTGTCTTGTCCAACCAATTGACGTAGCACATAGTTTGATTCCAAGCTTGCGCGTGGTGAACCAATACCTAATACTTTTTTGCCTTTTAGTTGAGCAATGACTTGATCAAGTGCTTGATCCACACTCACGGTTGTAACAGTGTCACCATTACGGAACTGTGGTTGACGTGGACGATCTGCACGATTCACATAACCTGTACCGAAACGACCTTTATCACACAAGAAGTATTGATTGACTGAACCATTGAAACGGTTTTCAACACGACGGATTTCGCCATAACGCTCACCTGGTGAGATGTTACAGCCTGAAGAACAGCCTTGGCATACGCTTGGTGCATATTGCATGTCCCACTTACGGTTATAACGTGCTGAATGAGTCTTATCAGTAAATACACCAGTCGGACAGACTTCAGTCAAATTACCAGAAAATTCAGACTCTAAAGTTCCTGATTCTGGACGACCGAAATAAACACGTGATGCATTCGCATAAACACCAAAGTCGGTACCACCCGCATAATCTTTGTAGTAACGCACACAACGATAGCACGCGATACAGCGGTTCATTTCGTGTGCAATAAACGAACCCAACTCTTGATTATGATGGGTACGCTTCGTGAAGCGATAGCGACGACGATCGTGTTGTGTCATCACCGTCATATCTTGTAAATGACAGTGACCACCTTCTTCACAGACTGGACAGTCATGTGGGTGATTGGTCATCAAGAATTCAACGATTGATGCACGAAAATCCGTTGCTTCTTTGTCTTCAATGGAAATAAAGGTATTGTCAGCAGCTGGTGTCATACAAGACATGACTAAGCGCCCACGTGTATCTTCCGCATTATTATATTGCGTAACAGCACATTGACGACAAGAACCAACAGAACCTAAGGATGGGTGCCAACAAAAATACGGGATGTCGATACCAAGGCTGAGACATGCTTGCAGCAAGTTTTCAGAGCCATTGACTTCATACGATTTTCCATCGACATGAATTGTAGCCATAGTCGAATTCCTTAAGCTTGTTCTACGTCAAGAGCAGCAGCATGGGTTTTAACCTTTGCTTCAAACTCATGGCGGAAATATTTTAATGCGCCCATAAGCGGCTCCATCGCACCTGGTGCGTGAGCACAGAAAGTTTTACCAATCCATAATTTACGAGTCAGTTCTTGTAAATGATCGATATCTTCTTTCTTACCTGTACCTGTTTCGAGTGCTTTCAGCGCTTTGACTGCCCAAGGTAAACCATCACGGCACGGTGTACAGAAACCACATGATTCACGTGCAAAGAACTCTTCTAAGTTACGCGTTGCAGAGACCATACATTGGGTTTCATCAACCACCATCAACAAACAGGTTCCTAAACGTGAACCTGCTTTCATGATGCTTTCAGCGTCCATTGGCAAGTCAATATGCTCGGCAGCCAGAAAGTCAGTTGACGCACCACCTGGCAACCATGCTTTCAGCTTCAAGCCATCACGCATACCACCTGCATGGTCTTCAATCACTTCACGCGCAGTTGTACCAAATGGCAATTCCCAAAGACCTGGGAACTTGACCTTGCCTGACGCACCATAAATCTTGGTGCCTGGGTCTTTGGACTTGTGCGCTGACAGGTTGATGTACCATTCAGGACCACGCAGCATAATTGCAGGCAGGTTGTTGTAGGTTTCAACGTTGTTGACAATCGTTGGACGACCCCATGCCCCTGCCACCTGTGGAAATGGTGGCTTGGTACGCGGATTGGCACGACGGCCTTCAAGCGAGTTGATTAATGCAGTTTCTTCACCACAGATATAACGCCCTGCACCCGTGTGAACATACATCTCAAAGTTCCAACCAGTACCGAGGATGTTTTCACCCAAGTAACCTTTGGCACGAACTTGCTCTAATGCTTCATTCAAGTATTGAGCAGCTTCGATATATTCACCACGAATGAAGATATAACCATGCGTTGCTTCAAGGGTATAACCTGCAATCAACATCCCTTCGATCAATTGATGTGGAAGTTTTTCCATCAACAAACGGTCTTTAAAGGTCCCTGGTTCCATTTCATCAGCATTACAAATTAAATAGCGTGGACCACCATCATTTGGCGCCATCAACGACCATTTAATTCCAGCTGGGAAACCTGCACCACCACGACCTTTAACCGTCGCAGCTTTAATCACGTCAAGTACATCTTTTGGTGGCATGCTGAGCGCTTTTTTGAAGCCTGCATAACCTTCTAAAGCTTCGTATTCATCAGCATTGCGTACAGCATCTTGCTTACTCAAACGCCAAGTGAGTGGATGAGTTTCTGGATTACCGTCGCCATAAATTGGTTTTGGTTCAGTATTCATACATACTTCTCCAATAACTGTTTAACTGATGACACATCCACTAAACCGTGAGTATCTTCATCAATCATTAACGTTGGACCTTTATCACAGTTGCCTAAACAGCAAATTGGGAGCAAGGTGAAACGACCATCTGCTGTGGTTTGTCCATACTGGATGCCTAACTCTCGCTGAAATGCTTCTGCTAAAGTTTCTGCACCCATCAAGAAACATGCAATTGAGTCACATAACAAAATCACATGACGACCTACAGGTTGGCGATAAATACGGTTATAGAACGTTGCTACACCCTCTAAATCCGCCACACTGATTGTCAACAATTGTGCAATCGCATTCATTTGAGCGTCATCTACCCAACCATTACGACGTTGTACGCATTTTAATGCATCCAATGATGCCGCACGTGGATATGGATAGTGATCAATATGATGTTCAATGTCATGGATTTCTTCAGCGGTCAAAATCCCTTCAACATTCACACGAGGTTTTTTATCAGTCAAAATCATCATAATCGTTTACCCCTAGCGATCCACGTCAGCCATAACCACGTCAATGGTCGCCAAATAAATGATCAAGTCAGAAACCAAACTGCCATTAATCACAGAAGGCATTTGCTGCAAATGCGTGAAGGTCGGCGTACGAATACGAGTACGGTAACTCATGGTTGACTTATCTGAAGTCAAGTAATAAGTACTCGCACCTTTCACCACTTCAGTCATAAATGATGACTCACCTGCAGGCATGACAGGACCCCAAGACACGCTCAAGAAGTGCGTAATCAAGGTTTCAATATCTTGTAATGTCTTATCTTTCGGTGGTGGAACAGCCAGTGGATGATCCGCTTTATAAGGACCAGATGGCATGTTGTCCAAGCACTGTTGAATAATTTTCAACGACTCAGTAATTTCACGGAAGTGAACCAGGACACGTGCATATGCATCGCCTTCATATTCCACAGGAATATCAAAGTCGAAGTTTTCATAACCACTGTATGGACGATATTTACGAACATCAAAATCAATACCCGTCGCACGTAAACCCGTACCAGTTACACCCCAAGCCAACGCAGATTTAGCATCGTATTGCGCAACATTGCGGGTACGACCGATAAATACTGAGTTTTTAAGTGCCGCAGTATAGTACTCGTTCAAACGTTTCGGCATCCACTCCAACAATTCCTTAACTAGCTTTTGCCAATTGTTTGGAAGGTCATGCGCCGTACCACCGATACGGAACCATGCTGGATGCATACGGTAACCCGTGATCGCTTCAACGATGTCATAGACTTTTTGACGGTCTGCGAACATATAGAATACAGGAGTCATACCACCCGCATCCTGAATCGCTGTACCACAGAATAATAAGTGGTTATTGATTCGGAATAATTCGTTTAACATCACACGAATGACTTGCGCACGCTCAGGTACTTTAATACCAGCAAGCTGTTCAACCGCCATCACATAAGGCATGTTTTGCGCACAACCGCCTAAGTAGTCAACACGATCGGTATAAGGAATAAATGAATGCCATGTCTGACGTTCAGCCATCTTTTCCACACCACGGTGGTGATAACCAATATCAGGCACACAGTCTTTCACTTCTTCACCGTCCAATTGCAATACGACACGGAACGCACCATGTGCAGATGGGTGGTTAGGACCTAAGTTGAGGAACATGAAGTCTTCATCAGCGTTACCGCGTTTTAGACCCCAGTCTTCAGGGACAAAGCGTAAGTGTTCTTGTTCGAAATCTTGTTTCGCTTGATCTTGCATATATGGCGTATATTCTGTCGCACGCGCAGAATATTCTTTACGCAACGGATGACCTTCCCAATAAGTCGGCAGCAAGATACGACGGAGCATCGGATGCCCTGCGAAATCGATACCAAACATATCGTAAGCTTCACGCTCGTACCAGTTGGCATTTGGCCAAATATTGGTTGCGGTTGGGATGCTTAAATCACTTTCATTTAATGCAACTTTGATACGGATATCACTATTACGCTCAAGCGATAACAAATGATAGAACACAGTAAAGTCTGATGCTGGTAAACCATCACGGTGAACACGTAAACGCTCATCAACCGCAGATAAGTCAAACAACATCACATAAGGACGTTCCACTTTACGGAGGAACATAAGGACTTCTTGCACGCGTGCGCGCTCAACCCAGACTGTTGGAAACTCTTCAAAAGTCGCCTGCACATAGAAGTTCTCACCAAATTTGGTTTTGAGGTCTTCTACGATTGCAAATGCTGGGCGTGAATCAACTTGCGTTGACTCTGGCATAGCAATGTCAGTTTCAGCCATTGGCTTGGCTTCCTATTTAATACAAATTCTGGCAATTTTCCCGATGATCACATCTATATCAGACATATCACAATTCATCGTTCAAATTATTTAATTTCATCCATAGAGCGTAAGTTTTTCACCGCAATACGTTCCGCATTTTTACGATCGCGTTCTGGCATCATCTTTGGCTTATACACAGGCTGAAGATCATCACCAATCACCGCTGAAAGTGGCCGGCGCTCTAGTTGAATTTGGTCCTGAAGCAACATCAATGCTTGGATCAATGCTTCTGGACGAGGTGGGCAACCTGGGATGTACACATCAACAGGAATAATTTTATCGACACCTTGTACTACAGAATAGATGTCGTACATACCACCAGAGTTCGCACAGGCCCCCATAGAGATGACCCATTTAGGCTCAAGCATTTGTTCATACAAACGTTGAATTACAGGTGCCATTTTGACAAAACAGGTTCCTGCAACAATCATTAAATCTGCTTGACGTGGTGAAGCACGAATCACCTCAGCACCAAAACGTGATAAGTCATGTACGCCTGTCAAAGTTGTTGCATATTCAACGTAGCAGCATGATGTACCAAAGTTAAATGGCCATAATGAGTTTTTACGTCCCCAGTTGACTGCGGTATGCAACACATCTTCAAGACGTGTCATCATCACACTTTTATTCACTTCTTCCTCAAGTGGATCAGTGACGATTTGACGATCTTGTAATGGATATTGATCGGCATCCGGATTCGCACGGGTTAAAGTATATTTCATCCCGACTTACTCCTGTTCAAATGATGATGTAGTCGGTGTTTTAGATTTAACACGACCAGAAGACTGTGCTGGAATATGACCAGTAGGATCGACAACAAGCTCTTCAATATTATTGAATCGAGTAATGTCAGCAATATTCATATTTGGTGAACCAATTTTTGTTTTGATCCCTGCTGCTTTACGACGATCCGAAGGTGCCCAATTCAGTCCACCAGTTGAAAGTTCGTAAATCAAACCAATCAATAAAATCAAAATAAAAATTGCAGCAGCTGCAAA
>NZ_DDAH01000025.1:1569-9521 GCF_002333245.1 Acinetobacter sp. UBA2063 | reverse complement strand
AAATTGCAGCAGCTGCAAAGCCAACCCAACCTACTTCACGCACAGAAGTTGCCCACGCGTAGAGGTAAAGTGCTTCTAAATCAAAAACGACAAAGAAAATTGCAACTAAATAGAATTTGGCTGACAAGCGAATACGGGCACCACCCGCACTCACTACACCTGATTCAAACTGTTCTTGCTTGGCACGTCCCCATGCTTTACCCCCAAGGAGTAAAGGAACGGTCAGCATAAAAACGCAAAGAAATGTAACGCCGATCACGAAGGCAATAATCGCCCAATCGTATGGAGTAATGGCACTCATGCGGGGATAACTCCTGGCAGGCCTATTTTTAACAAAGAATGTATGTATTGGCCTTCAAATACACCAAACACAAAATTAATTCCGCCAATTGTACCTGATTTCTAATTTCTCATGCTAGTTGATGCGCTTTAGTCTTTCGGATGATTTTGTCCATAAATTTACACTTCTCTACCAGATCACTGCTAATTCACCCTTAAAAATCGAATTATCAAATCAAGTATTACATATCAATCATTTTTTTCTTTATCTGTACTCTAAAAACATTCGAATTCCATTCCCTATGCGCAAAAACATGGCAGCATGAACTAAATCATTGCATTGCGATAAATTTATGATGAAAATTTAAACAAATTTTATATAATAGTGCCACACCACACTTAACTTTTCTGGCTTCATTTAAACCTGCCAACTCGGTTTTGCTAGAGTTACTGAAGCGTCCTCCACAAACATGACGCCCCACCAGCTTTATCGGTGCGATTGTTGGCTAAGCGTACCCGCCTTTGCAGCGTTCAGGCAACGACTTAAAGCGTTTAAACCCCAAACCATTCAGGTACAGCTTAGACCGAATAACCTGCTCGGACGTTTGGGTGGCGAGGAGCTCACCATTTTTATGGCAGACACCAGCCTTAAGGCTGCCTACGCCTGTGCTGAACAGATTCGCCAACACATGAGCCAAACCGCTATTTCAATTGATCAACAACGGCATTTTTTCATCCAGCTCAGCATTAGCCTGTGTATTTGCATGCCTAAGAACCATCAAGCGATGAAGCATTTATTCAATCAAGCGGATGATGCATTTTATCAGGCAAAAAGACAGGGCCGAAATTGGGTGGTCATTTCGACATAATATGTTGCAATTCAGCAAAATACTTTAATTATCTTTATACACAGCCGACGCAATAGATGAGTATTCTAAAAGAAGCAAACAAGGAGAAAAATATGCATCTAGAATACACCCACGACTCGGATTATTTCTTTTTTTCACAACTACTGATGCGCCATATAGAAAATTATGTTCGAAAACATCCAGATGCTGACAACGCGATTTTTGATTTAAGAGACATATACGAAGTATTTAGAGAGGATTTTGCGGCGACCACAACCAATCTAGAAAGTATTCTCAATATTGCCGATAGTTACAAGGTAGAAACCCTCAATGGAGATCAGGCACTCATCAAAAGCTATAAAATTGATATTAAGAACAATTCACTGTTGATTGACTTTAATACGGATGCGCTTAATGGTTTACGCTCAGGACAGCCATTGATTGAACCCGACCCATCTGTGCATGAATAAAGAGTAAGTCAATCTATCCAAGTTTTAAGCCATACACTTTACCAAAGCCATAATGGCTTTGGTTTCTTATAAAATCCTAATGCCCGAAATCTAGATTTTATTTTTACCGCTTTGTTTATAACGTTTGGCTGGCCAGGTCATGACAAAACGCGCCCCACCCAAGTTTGGGCTTTGGTCAACCTGAATCTCACCACCAAACCAGTAGGCGATACGACTTACGATCGAAAGGCCTAAACCATAGCCACCCGATGCACGGGTACGGCTATCGTCCAGACGCGCAAACGCCTCAAAAATGCGAGAGCGCTCCTGCTCTGGAATCCCTGGACCATCATCCTCCACACACACATAAGCCTTGCCATCAGCACGCACACCACCACTGATACGCACCTTGTTGTCACAGTAGCGCACTGCATTGCCCACAAGGTTCTGTACCACACGGTGCAGGTAACGGCGCTCGGCATCAACACGCAATGTCAAAGGCGGCGCAATCAGTTCAATTTCTTTCTGGGTTTTGAGTGCCTCAGTCTCCATTACCACCTGATCCAGCACCTCGACCAACACAAGGTCTTCAAAATCAAGCGATGGTGTGCCCTGCTCCAGTTTGGCATAGGTCATGATCTCATCAATCAGGGTATTGAGCGCCTCAATATCCTTGTCAATCATTTCCACCTGCTGAATACGGTAACTGTAGTCGTCCTCTTCCGCCAGCATCTCCATACCAAAGCGGATACGGGCCACAGGCGTTCTCAGCTCATGCGAAACCGCGCGCATCAATTCCCGCTGTGCCTCAATCAGGCGCTGGATATGGTCTGACATATTGTTATAACTTGATGCCAGATTTGCCATTTCATCGGTCCCCTCTATCGGGACACGCAATGACAGGTCGCCTGACTTCATTTTATTCAGGGCATGACGAACCTGACGGATTTTACGTTCAAGCGGTAGAATCAAACCATAAACACCCAAGCTCAATAAAAACAGGCTGAACAGGGTGATACCAGCCGCAAGCTGGAAAGGCATCCAGTTGAACATGGGCACTGGGCCTAGAACCAATACCTGTGCAGGGTGGTTAGGCATGGGAGACACAATCGAGATGGTGGTGCCACGTATACTGGCGCTGTCTTTATAAAGCAGCACGCTCTGGTCCTGACGCAAACGGCCAATCTGCTCAGAGTCGAGGTTAATGTCTCGGATATCGGCAATTTCAATGGGATAATAGAAGTGCTTTTTAATTTTTTCCAGATATTCGCGCTCTTGACCTGGATAAAAGATCAGGTAGTCCAGCACAAAAATCGGCAGCGCTTTCATCTGCCGTTCACCTATTTTATCCACCTTAATGTAGAGAAAATGTTTGGGATCGTCTTTCAGCCCAATAATCACATAACCAATACCATTATTGGCATCGTAACGAACCACAGACTTTTGTTCGGCAATCCGCTTTCGCTCGGTACGGGAAAGTTCCACCCGCGCCGCATCAACATAGTAGATCGGAAGCTCCAGCAAATCCGAAGCATCTGAAATCCAGTCCAGCTTTTGCTGTTTTTCTGGTTGGCGAGCCACGCCCTCACTGATGACATAGGAAATACCATCTGTCAGGGATTCACGATATTCCTGCGCCCGTTGGTAGTTGATGATCTGCACCAGCAAATAACAGAATACCGCCACAACAACGACCAAAACCACCAGTCCAGCATAAATACGCAAGAATATGCTGTTTTTCAGTACTCGACTTACCATAAAGAAAATAGCCCGAGTGAATTAATGCGCTGACTCAATATCAAAATGAATATTAGGCGAACACAGTTCGCCCCTACCCAAGTTTCAATGATGAATGGAATTACATACCATGGGTTTGCTTGACGAACAAATAACCCTTGCTACGAACGGTCTTGATACGCTTTGGATTTTCTGGATCATCACCAATTTTTGGACGGATACGGGAGATACGCACATCAATTGAACGGTCCTGACCATCGTATTCAATGCCACGTAAACGCTCAAAGATGTCTTCACGGGAAAGGATACGGCCCGCATTTGAAGCCAACAACCATAACAGGTCATATTCCGCGCTGGTGAAATCAACCAGTTCACCATTCAGGGTCACAGAACGACCACCGTTATCAATCACCAGATCATCAAACTCGATACGTTGCGCCACTTCATCCTCAACCGTCTTGTCGGTACGGCGTAATAACGCACGGATACGTGCAAGCAAGACACGTGGCTGCACAGGCTTGGCAACATAGTCATCTGCACCCATTTCCAGACCTAGCACCTGATCCATATCTTCAGTACGCGCAGTCAGCATCAGGATCGGTTGATGATAATGTGGACGCACTTCACGACAAACGGTTAGACCATCCGCCCCAGGCAACATCACATCCAATACCACTAAATCAGGCTGCTCACTGGTAATACGACGAATGGCACGATTACCATCAGTTTCAACCCCAACTTCCAAACCGTTACGGATTAAATACTCCTGGGTTAAGCGTGCTAAACGTTCGTCATCTTCAACGATCAAAATCTTTGGTAACTTTTCTTCTTGGCTCATTTATTTGCCCCTAATAATTTTACAGATACATTGGTTTATGATTTGCAATATACACACGTTTACATTGTAAACAAGTGGTCGTTCACCAAACTGATACACGTCCACCCAGTTTTGTTATATTTTTATTAATATGATGAATTTTAATGTCTTTTTCAGAATTGCATGCTTGTTATAAACAACATAGATATTGAGTATAAATTTTGTACCAGTATTAAACAATTTGTTTCTTTGCGCTTCCGAAATAATTTAAGTGTCTGTTTTTTGAGTTATCCACAAAGTTATCTATACGTCTTTTTAAAGTCCTTTGCTATGCTATGTGCCTGTGAATACAGCAGTTAAAACACGAAAAAAACTTTAGTAAAATGTCAAGATTGATCTGCTGTTAAAAATCCCGTATCTTGTGTTGAAAATAAACTTTAACCACTAAGTATTGTGTTTATCCCTCAAACATCGTGGCATATTTTGTGCACGGTTCAAACGGTCTATGAACATAAAAATAGATGATAATGGAGCTATGCTGACATGAGCATCATCACTTCCGCACCTGGCCAAATTCAGGTTATTAAGCGCACTGGAGAAATCGCGACATTTAATGCCGAGAAGATTTCTGTTGCGATTGGAAAAGCCTTTTTAGCTGTTGAAGGTCAGCAGGGAGCCGACTCAAGTCGTATCCATGACCGTATTGAGCAACTCACAGAAATGGTGCTGAATACCTTTAACCGCCGTTTACCGTCAGGCGGCACAATTCATATTGAAGAGATTCAGGACCAGGTTGAATTGGCGTTGATGCGCACAGGCGAGCAAAAGGTTGCCCGTGCCTACGTGATTTACCGTGAACAGCGTGCCACCGCCCGTCAGCAGGCAGGTGCGAACCATCATCCTACCCTACAGATTACTGATGCTAATGGTCAGCTCCAGCCATTGGACCTGAGTGCGCTTACAGCCACCATTGAAACTGCAAGTGCGGGTCTTGAAGGGATTGATGTTCAGGCCATTGTCGATGAAACCGTTAAGAACCTCTATAACGGTGTAAAGGAAAGCGACATTGCTACCACCATGATGATGGCAACCCGTACCCGTATTGAACAAGAGCCAAACTATACTTATGTGACTGCACGTTTGTTGTGTAATGAGCTTGTTGGTACTGGATTAGAATTCTTAGGTTTAGCAACCGATACCCTGGAAAGCGATGCTTTAGAACCTTTCTTGAAGAAAGGGATCGAGCTTGATCTTTTATCTCCAGAACTGCTTGATTTTGATCTTGTAAAACTGGCGGCGGCGATTCAGCCAGAACGTTCAAACCAGTTTACCTATTTAGGTCTACAAACTTTATTCGATCGTTACTTCATTCATTCAAATGGCGTACGTTTTGAATTACCACAATTATTCTTTATGCGTGTGTCAATGGGTCTCGCACTCAATGAAGAAAATAAAGAAGAGCGTGCAATCGAGTTCTATAACTTATTATCTAGCTTCGATTACATGGCCTCTACGCCAACGCTATTTAACTCTGGCACATTACGCCCACAATTATCCAGCTGTTATTTAACAACAATTGGTGATGACCTATATGACATTTATGGTGCGATGCGTGACAACGCCATGCTGTCTAAATGGGCAGGCGGTTTAGGCAATGACTGGACACCTGTACGTGCCTTGAACTCTTATATCAAGGGTACAAATGGTAAGTCTCAGGGTGTGGTACCATTCCTGAAAGTGGCGAATGATACCGCTGTTGCGGTCAACCAAGGTGGTAAGCGTAAAGGTGCGGTTTGTGCGTACTTAGAAACCTGGCACTTGGACATTGAAGAATTCCTTGAGCTGCGTAAAAACACAGGGGATGACCGCCGTCGTACTCACGACATGAACACAGCGAACTGGGTGCCTGACCTGTTCATGCAACGTGTGTTTGAAGATGCTGAATGGACACTGTTCACACCATCTGAAGTGCCAGACCTGCATGACCTGGCTGGTGCTGAATTTGCTGAGCGCTACACACACTACGAAGCAGTAGCAAAAGAACAGAACTTGCTGCATAAGAAAGTACGTGCCAAAGACTTATGGCGCAAAATGCTTTCCATGCTGTTTGAAACTGGTCACCCGTGGATCACTTTCAAAGATGTATGTAACCTGCGTTCACCACAACAACATGTTGGCGTGGTGCACTCATCCAACTTGTGTACTGAAATTACATTGAACACAAGCCAAGATGAAATCGCTGTTTGTAACTTGGGTTCGATTAACCTAGTACAACACGTTCAAGGTGGAGTGTTAGATCGTGAGAAATTAGCTCGCACGATTAAAACTGCGGTACGCATGCTCGATAACGTAATCGACATTAACTACTACGCTGTACCACAAGCGAAAAACTCGAATTTAAAGCATCGCCCTGTCGGTATGGGTATCATGGGCTTCCAGGATGCACTTTATGAAATGGGCATCGCCTACGGTTCAGATGAAGCGGTTGACTTTGCCGATGAATCTATGGAAGTGATCAGTTACTACGCAATTCAAACATCAAGCGATCTTGCGCTTGAGCGTGGTGCTTACTCAACATTTAAAGGTTCATTGTGGGATCAAGGCATCCTACCAATCGACTCTTTAGAGTTAGTTGCTAAATCACGTCCTGAACGTATGTTCGAAGTTGATCGTACTCAACGTTTGGATTGGGATAGCTTACGTGCCAAAGTTCAAAAAGATGGTATGCGTAACTCAAATGTAATGGCGATTGCACCAACCGCAACCATTTCAAACATTTGTGGTGTGTCTCAGTCGATTGAGCCGACATTCCAAAACTTGTATGTAAAATCTAACCTTTCAGGTGAATTCACAGTAATCAACCCTTACCTTGTTCGTGCATTAAAAGAACGTGGTCTGTGGGATACCGTGATGGTAAATGACCTGAAACACTTTGAAGGTTCAGTACAAAAGATTGCCCGTATTCCTGAGGAATTGAAAGCAATCTTCGCAACTGCGTTTGAAGTAGATACACGTTGGATCGTTGATGCTGCATCACGCCGTCAAAAATGGATTGATCAGGCGCAGTCGCTTAATCTTTACATTGCTGGTGCAAATGGTAAGAAACTGGACATTACCTATAAGATGGCATGGTTACGTGGTCTTAAAACGACTTATTACCTCCGTGCTTTGGGTGCGACCTCTGCGGAGAAATCAACAATCAATACAGGTGCATTGAACGCAGTTAAACCAGCATCGGTTGAAGCACCTGTTGTTGCGGCACAGGCAGTGGTTGTAGAGAAAAAACCTGACGTACAAGTTGAAGAGGATTTTGCTACGGCTGCACCTGTACCATTGGCGTGTTCAATTGACAATCCAGATTGTGAAGCTTGTCAGTAATTAGATCCTGGAAAAACCCTTCTTAAATAAAGTAGGGTTTATTTAAGATTTAAAGGAAAGAGGCAAAGATTATGTTGAATATTAGCCATAACTACATGTTAGGACTAGGTGTTTTAATCTTTGCCTTTATTTTCTTTTATGTACCAATGGTGTATGCATTTTTAGCCATTCGGAAACAGCAGCAAAAGCAAGGTCAATAAAGTGCTTTATTGGGAAGTAGAACTATGCTTCAAACTGATTTAGAACGATATGCTAATGCTCCTGCTGTTTTAGTACAGATTTATGTCGATCGGATAGTACTTCATTATCCATCTTCTACAGAATATCTAACTGAATGTGCACAGTTTTCACATCCACGTTCGTTATTAGGTGATTTTAGTATCGCTGAAACTACATTAACGCAGTTACTCAAACGTGGTGGTGGCGGTTTTAAGTATTTAGCTC
>NZ_DDAH01000025.1:0-1500 GCF_002333245.1 Acinetobacter sp. UBA2063 | reverse complement strand
TCCTTATATGTTTATTCAAGCAATGGAGCGAATGGAATTTGGTTTAACACAAGTAGAAATACGAGCATTACAAGAGCTAGGGCTAAGTAGCGGGGCAAGAGCGATTGCCATTTATGATGAAACAGGCAAATTATTAACGCCAAACTCACTTCCTGCAACTATCAATCTCAAACGTTTAGCGATGATGGGATTGATTATTACCCTTTTTGTTTTGCTGTGTTTCTTATGCGCCATTTTCATTTTTTAAAACTGCAATGTAAATAAATTAAGATTATAGTGAGATTAAATATGTCTATCCTAAGTTGGGACGATTTCGAAGATGATTCGCAAAAACCGACTACACCTGAACACAAGTCTGCGTCCCTCGACTCGCAAAAAACGCTTAATACGCAAGTGGTATCTGATTCAGAGCAACCATCGCCGCGCGTGGCAGTTGCACAACCCACTGGAACCAGTACCATCAGATCAACAAATCCAACCGATTCGCTGGCTAGAGCATCTGAAGCCCTAGAACATCTTGACGTTGCGCCAGGTCTGGAAGAACTGGAAATGGGCGCACAGCGTGTACAGGTTGATGACAAGGCCATGATCAACTGCCGTGCGGATTTAAACCAGCTTGTGCCATTCAAATATGAGTGGGCTTGGCAGAAATACTTGGACGGGTGTGCCAACCACTGGATGCCTCAAGAAGTGAACATGAATCATGACATCGCGCTTTGGAAGTCGGAAAATGGCTTGACCGAAGATGAACGTACCATTGTTATGCGTTCTTTAGGTTTCTTCTCAACAGCAGATTCATTGGTTGCGAACAACTTAGTTTTGGCGATTTATCGTCATATTACAAATCCTGAATGCCGCCAATACATTTTGCGTCAAGCATTTGAAGAAGCGATTCATACCCATGCCTACCAATACTGTATCGAATCTTTAGGTATGGACGAAGGTGAAGTCTTCAACATGTATCGTGAGATTCCAAGTGTTGCACGTAAAGCATCATGGGGCTTGAAATATACACAGTCATTGACTGATCCTAATTTCCACACAGGCACACCTGAAAACGACCAGCGTTTATTGCGTAACCTGATCGCATTCTACTGCGTGCTTGAAGGCATTTTCTTCTACTGTGGCTTTACCCAGATTTTGAGTATGGGCCGCCGTAACAAGATGAACGGTGTTGCTGAACAGTTCCAGTACATTTTGCGTGATGAGTCAATGCACCTGAACTTTGGTATCGACATGATCAACCAGATTAAGATTGAGAACCCTCACCTTTGGACAAATGAGTTCCAACAGGAAGTGATTCAAATGATTCTTGAAGGTACCATGCTTGAAATCGAGTATGCGCGTGACACTATGCCGCGTGGTGTATTGGGCATGAATGCCAGCATGATGGAAGAATACTTGAAGTTCATCTGTAACCGTCGTTTGTCTCAGCTTGGTTTACCAGAGCAGTTTGCTGGCGTGACCAATCCATTTGCGTGGATGTCTGAGATGATGGAC